>JAUSJX010000006.1 GCA_030647435.1 Candidatus Rokuibacteriota bacterium | reverse complement strand
CTCGCCATAGAGCGGATGAACTGGCAACCGGATCGTCGCCATCGGCCCGCTCGCGAGCTCACCCGTCCGAGGCCGAAGGGGCTTCGTCGCGTTCTGCTTGGCCTTGGTAGTGCGCTTTGTCTTAGTTTGTCTGGTGCTTCGGCAGCGGGTTGAACGTGAACCTGCATTTTCACACCCTCGTGCTGGACGGGGTGTTCACCGAAGCGCCCGGGGGCGCGCTGGCGTTTCATCCGGCGCCGGGGCCGAGCGACGCTGAGGTCGCGGCAGCGCTGGCCATGATCCGCCAGCGGGTGCAGCGGCTCCTCGTGCGCCGGGGCCTCGAGCCCGGTGATGACGCGACGGGCCCGGCGGATCCCCTCGCGGACGAGTCCCCCGTGCTGGCGGGGATCGTCGGGGCCTCGGTGCAGGGGCGAGTGGCGCTCGGCCCACGCGCGGGGGCGCGGGTGCGCCGGCTCGGCGATGCGCGCGACACGCCGACCGTGACGTCGCGCGGGCCGCGGCAGGCGCACCTGGACGGGTTCGATTTGCACGCCAACGTGTGGGTGTCGGCGAACAATCGGGCGGGGCTGGAACACCTGAGCCGCTATGTCTTGCGCCCGCCCTTCGCGCAGGAGCGCCTGCGGCTGCGGAGCGACGGCCGCGTCGCGCTGGAGCTCAAGAGGGCGTGGCACGACGGCACGCGGGAGCTGGTGTTCGAGCCGCTGGAATTCCTGGAACGCTTGGCGGCGATGACGCCGCGGCCGGAAACCAACCTGCTCATTTGCCATGGCGTGTTGGCCCCGCGCGCACGCTGGCGCACGCGAGTGGTCGTCTATGGACGGCGCGTGACCGAGCCCACGGCCTCGACGGCGCCGCTGATCGCAGGTCCGGACGATGCCGGGGTGAAGCCCACCCCGCGCGCCTGGACCTGGGCGGCCCTGATGCACCGGGCGTTCGGCATCGACGTGCTGGCGTGTGCCCATTGTGGGGGCCGGCTACGCCTGATCGCCACGCTGCACGATCCCGCGGTCATCCGGAAGATCCTCGCGCACCTCGCCCTGTGCCTCTCGGGGCCGAGTCCCGGCCCCGCCCCACCCGAGTCCGGCACCGCCGCGTCCTGATCGGATCGGCTCGGGAGCGCGGCGGACGCCGTCGTGCCTGCGCCGCCAGGGGCATTCGTGCTGATTCGCCGGTCCGCCGGCCGATTGACGGCGGCGGTGTGTCTGGCCTAGCATGTCGCTCACCCGGGTCGGTTCGCTCGACCCGCGAGGAGGCCGCTGATGTGCGCTGTGGCAGCGGCTCCTGGGGCGGCCAGTGTCTGAGTATGGGCGATTATGTCACGGGAACGGGGGCCCCGAGGGGGGCGGGCGGTGCCGGAGGGGGCTAGTGTTGGCTATCCTCAACGAGCAGGCCGCGCGCGTGCTCAAGTCTGAGCGTGAGGTGAAGGCGGCGGAGCAGGCCGGCGACGTCGTCATCGAGCGCCCGGGCGTCGTCGTGAACATGCCGCTCGTGACGTGGCCCGGAGGCCGTCGGTGATGCCGACCGAGTTGCGACGGCTCCTCATCATCGCGCTGCCGGCGTATTTCGTCTGGGAGATGCTCCAGGCTCCGGCCTTCACGGGCATGCCCCCGGGCTGGTGGGCGGCGACGACCGTGTGCGCGCTGGCGGCCGCGGGCGACGGCGTGATCGTGCTGGCGGTGTTCGCCATCGGCGCGGGACTGTACCGGGACTGGCGCTGGTTCGCGCCGCCCAGACCAGGACGATTCGCCGTCGTCGTGCTGGCCGGAGTCATCGTGCACGTGGCGATCGAGTGGGTCATGGTCCATCGCCTGGGACGCTGGGGCTACCAGCCGTGGCATCCGATCGTGCCGCTTCTCGGCATCGGTGTCGTGCCTCTCCTCCAGCCGGTCGTGGTGTTGCCGCTCGTGTTCTGGGCGCTGGCCCGCACCGAACCGCGTGGCAGGGTGGCTGCGGCAGGGCCTCGGAAGAGCGATCGAATGAATTGCGCCCCCGCAAGGACTGGCATATAGTGGCGCCATGGGTCGTGTCGTGAGATCGGTCCGGTTCCAGACACGCGCGATCGCCGTGATCCTCTTGGCGTTGACCGCGTTGGCGTGCGTGGCCACTGTCGCCCACGCCGGCATGGGCGTGATGCCGGGGCAGGATTGCTTCGGGCCCGCCTGCACCCAGCAGATCACCTGCAATCGCACCGATCAGGTCCCCGCGCCGTCCTCGAGACAGCTCGCCGGCCCGCTCGCAACAGCCGTCTCCTTCGCGATCGAGGTGGCGCTGCCGCAGAGCCGGGCGACGACCCCGGCACCGACCCTGGCCGCGCCCGACCAACGACCCGTCAGCCCGCTCGCTCCGCGTTCGCCTCCCGCCGCCTGACCTCCGCCTCGTCCCGCTAAAAACCTAAACCCGACAGGCACACGTCGCATTCGTCTCGGGACCAGCGTCCCGGGATGAGGAGCGGCGTGATGGAGGATCTCGATGAACAAGGCGATGACACGCGCATTGATTGGCATTTGGGCACCGCTGTTGCTGGCAATGGGGGCGGTCGCCGATGAGAAGACGCCTGACGCCCGACCCGGCGACCCGATGGTCTCGTGCGCCCAGATGATGCCGGGCACCGGGGTCACGGAGGAGGGGAAGAAGGCGATGCAGGAGTTCATGCAGTCTCCCCGCGCGCCCGAAGCGATGAACAACATGATGGCAATGGCGCGCCGGATGGGCAACGGCGACGTGATGCTCGGCATGACCCGGATGATGGAGATGATGGGCTCGATGGGCGGCGGCATGATGGGTGGCAAGGGCGGCATGATGACGCCCGGTGCCCGCCAGCCGGCAAAGTGAGGTAGCGCCATGACAACGAGATCGATCGAGACGGCCACTCGCTGCGCCTACTGCGGGCATCCGATCCACGGTGATGCGGATGCCCCCGAGCGGTTCGGCGGGCGCTTCTGCTCGGACACCCATGCCGAGGAGTTCGTGGCCGGGGTGCGCGCCGCGAGAATGGACAGCGCGGCGCGCGCCCAGGATCGAGCCGTGGAAGAGACCGCGCGTGGAGCCTGCGCGCTGATGGCGCCAGGTCAGCGGAGCCGGCGCAACTCGCTGGGGCGCGCCGTCGGCTGGGGCGCGCCATTGCTTGCGCTGGTCGCGATCCCGCTGTTCTGGAGCGGCGGCTTGGCGGCGACCGGGGGCTCGCTGCTCACCGGGCTAGCGCTCCTGGCCTGCCCGCTCGGCATGTACTTCATGATGCGTTCGATGACGGGCATGCGCCAGGACGGCGGGTCCGCGGCTGAGCGCTCCAAGGGGGACCGCCATGCGTAGCCCTAAAACAGCAGCCGTTCTGGCCTTCGTCGCGGCTGCGCTTGGCCCGGCACTCGCCCTCGGACAGCAGCCCGGCGGCGCCACACCGGGGTTCGTCCACGTCCACGCGCTCGCCTTCGACGCGGAGGGCCGGACCCTCTGGCTCGGCGCGCACACCGGGCTCTTCCGCTCTGAGAATGGCGGGCAGACGTGGGAGAAGGTCGCGCTGCCTGCCGCCGGCGGTCATGGTCCGGACGTCATGAGCGTGACCCCGCACCCGGCGGAACCGGACGTGCTGTACGTGGGCACGCACGAGGCCGGCGTGCTCAAGACCAGCTCGGCAGGTAAGACCTGGACCGCGGTGAATACGGGCCTCCGCGGCCTCGACGTGCACGGCCTCGCCATCGATCCCAGCATCCCGTCGAAGCTCCACGCCCTTGTGCGCGAGGCCGGCGCCGGGCTCTACCGGACGACCGACGCCGGCCAGAAATGGGTCCGCGTCGATGACGGGCCCGCCGGCGAGACGAAGGTGCTCGCTTCGGTCAACATCCCCACGGGTATGGGTGGGATCTTCCTCTACGCGGGCACAGGGGATGGGCTCCAGCTCAGCCCCGACTGCTTCTGAGGGTGGCGCGCCGTGGGCGGTCTGCCCACCGGGACGATCAACGGGTTCATCGTGGATCCGAAGAATTCGAAGGTGATGTACGTCGCGCTCCGGGACGGAGTCTTTCGCAGCGACGACGCGGGCAAAGCCTGGAGACGGGTGGCAGGCGGCCCGAAGAACGTCGCCGCCCTCACCATGAACCCTAAGAGACCGGGCGAGGTCTTCGCCATTACGGCAGACGGGAAGCTCTACGTCAGTAGAGACGCAGGCGGTCAGTGGGGCGAGGCGCGCTGATGCAGAACCGGCCGGAACGACGGTGATGCAACGGGTAAGGAGCGGCGGTCCCATGGTCCGATACGTTGGCCTGTCGTTGGCCGTCATGGTTCTTGCGAGCATGGACCAGGCGTGGGGCCAGTCAGTGCCCGTCACCCGGCAGTCGTTGGTCAGGGCAGTCGAACGGGGCCCAGGGCCCGCGAAAGGTCGTGAAGACGCGCCTATCACCATCATGGAGTTCTCGGACTTTCAATGCAGCTTCTGCTGGAAGTTCTGGAAGGAGACGTTGCCGAGGATCGAGGCCGAGTACATCAATACGCGGAAGGTGCGGTTCATCTACCGTCACCTGATCGTGTTCGGGCCGGCCTCGGAGCACGCCGCCGAAGCGGCTAGCTGCGCGGACGAGCAAGGGAAATTCTGGGCTTACCATGATGCGCTCTTCGAGCGACATGGCCGCCTATCCCCCGACGCGGGGCTTTGGGAGCAGCTGCGGTTGGATCCGGCGGCGTTCACTGCATGCGTGGATTCGGGCCGACACAAGGAGCGGATCCTCGGCGAGTCGACCGTGGCCCGCGCGCTCGGGGCAAGCGGGACGCCAGCGTTCTTGATCAACGGCAAGCTCCTGGTCGGGGCGCAACCGTTCGAGACCTTCAAGCAGATTCTGGACGGGCTCGCGAAGTAGCTGCCGGGTCCGACAGCCTCCTGCAAGGCGTGACGCGGGCGAATATGCTCCGGCAGCCCTGCCCCGCAGGCTCGCGCCGCAGGGAGTCATCGATCCGCACTCGGTTTAGACCCCTGGAATACGCGGCCATCTGCGCAGCCCGGGGCGTGCTCAATGCGACGGGACGTGCCCGCCGACTTCGCGCTGAACGATCTGAAAGGTCGGGCTCAGGTCGAATTCACGCGAGAGGTCTGGGAGTAGTGGCGCATCATAAGGCGGTAGGGTTCATCGTTTGAGGCCTTGCCACCGCCGGCTGGACACTCGCGGCGCGCTCCGCATGCACGCGCTCGGCGGCGCCCGTACGATCGGGAATAACGACATCGGGCACCGTGTTCACGTGGCATAGGGGGGACAACGGGGCCGTCGGCGCGAGGGCGTTGCCCACTCTCGCGATGGTCCGGTCCGAGGCCGAGAAGGCCAAAGCCCCGTGAGACCGTCAACCTGCGAGCCTCGTCTCCGCGCTGCGAAGACGCCGGTCGCCTTGGAGATGGAACCATGAGCCACGAGCTAGACGTCCGAGAGCACAAGCCCCCGTCCGATTCGCGGTGCGGCACCTGACCGACTACCCTTCTTGCCCTTCTCGTGTGGAAGGGAATGCGGGGGATGTGGCGACATGGCCGCGCGCTTGGCGCTCGGTTGCTCACCGCTTCAAAGGGAGGATCCGCAACATGACCTGGCTGAGCTTGCTGCTTCTGTTTGGCGGGCTCATGGCCCTCTTCGTGATCTGGGACCTCGCTTTTTGCGGTGGCCGGCGTTGCAGGGAGCTGGGCTCGCGCACGTCGAATCTCTTCCAAGAGCCCGGCGGCCAGCGGCCGCCGTCGGACTGACCCGGGCGCCGCCCTCCCCCACGCTTTTCACACCCAGGGCATTCCGCGGCGAGACCGACTCCATGGGGATGGTCTCGATGAACGGCACCTCGTCTGATGGCCATCTGCGCGTCATCGCCACCGTGCAAGATCCCCTTGCCATGCAGGCCATCCTCGCCCACCGTGCCCGCGCCGCCCGGCCCCGCCCCACCCGCGACGGCCGCCCTCACGTAACCCGCAGCTCAGTTGTTCTGTGGAGGCTGCCCCTGCCAGACGGCGGCGGCCCCCGTTCGCGCAGCAGCGCCCCTCCACCCACCTCTGACCGCGAGCCCGGCGCGGTGCAGGCGGTCTGGGACTGGGTGCAGGTCTACAACTGCCTTCGCTTCTTGATGGCCCTCCACGACCGGACGCTAGCTGAAAACCTCGCCGCCGTTCTCCCGGCCGCCTGAACCATGTCGAACGTCATTTCACTCACCGTCCACAACGTTCACCGGGGTTCCACTCTTGACTACGCATTACATGGGCGCGAGACGGCTCGACGGTATGAATCGGGGCTACGGTTTCGATTCCGTCGGCGCGAAACGGCCAGAGGGGCCGCTTGCGGAGCAGTCCGCCGCCTGTGGCGAAGACGGAGGTGGCGCGGATTTCCACTGCACAAGAAGGACTCCCAGGACGGCGACCACCAGGCCTGTCACCTGCAGCACCGCCAGCTGTTCCCCCAGGAAGAGGCTCGCGAGCAGCGCCGTCCCCAGCGGAGAGAGGCTCAGCAGCACGTTCGACTCCAGGGCGGTGAGGATCCGGATGCAATGGTTGTAGAGGACGTAGGCGAGCGCGGTATTGACCGCCGCCAGCCAGAGGACGACCACCCAGCCTTCGAGAGACGGCGATGCCGGTCGCTCCAGCGGCAGGGCGACCAGAAGGAGCAGGCCCCCTCCAAATCCCAACGGAAGGGCGGTCAAGGGCACCGTGGGCACGTGCCCCGCCCGAGCAAGAGCGCGGCTGAGGACGACGAAAACGGCGAACGCGAGGACGCCGAGGCTGATCACCGCCAGTGCCAGCGGATTCCCCGCGCTCAGGCCCGGCGAAAAGAAGAGGGCACTGCCTGCCAGGGTGACTGCGAGTCCAACGACCTGCAGCCGAGTGGGAACCTCGCGCAGCCAGACCAGAGCGAGGAACAAGCCCGGCAGCGGGAGCAGGCTGAACAGGAAGGCGCCAGTGGTCGCCGTCACGTACTGGAGCCCCCAGAAGAGCGCACCGTTACTCAAAGGGTAGGCGCAGAGCCCCATCAGAAACAGCTGACACCAGTAGCCGCGGGCGGAGTTTCGTGTGAGGCCGCCGTTCAGGGCCATCGCCGGGAGGAGCAGCAGGAAGGCGGCGAAATAGCGCACGCCCGCCAGGGTCAGCGGCGCCATGTGGGCCAACCCGACCTTGATGATGACGAAGGAGGATGCCCAGATGGCGCTGACAAGCAGCGCCTCACCGATGGCCAGCAGGCGGGTCCAGCTTCTGTCCCGTCGCATCCCTCACCTTCTCACGAACTCGCCCGCCTTCTTCACCTCAGCCACGCAGGTCAGAGCGTAGAACGTAGACAAAATCTGTTCTCGGACACGGCCGCCCACGGCGACCTTGTCACAGCGCGGATGAACCGTGGAATCTCGCGCCAATCCTGTCAGACCGCGCCTGACGAGTCAACCTGACGCGGCTCATCTGACGCGGCTCATCCGACTGCGCCGTCAATCGCAATCCCTGCATCCCTACCTTCCCGGAGTTGGGCGAGGCCCGGTGACGCGTCAGTCAGGTCGTTCGGGGACGCCGCGAAGCAGCTTGACCCAGAGTAACTTGACCAAACACGCCCACTCAAACCATTGGAAGATCGTCGTCCCATCGGGTAGAATCCGCGCATGAAGTCTCGTCGCGGAATGCTCTTGGCCATTCTCCTCTACGTCACGCTTGACCTTTCGGTGCCCACGATACCGGGCGCCTTCGTGTTCGAATCCGCCGATTCAGTTGAGATCAATAGTGGCCGCGCCGGTCAGGGCAAGGTCGAGCTCTCTGTGCTGCCAGCGCTGGCCAGAGAGTCGATCGGCGTGTCGCAGCCCCCTATCGATCTCAGGGATCGCTCGGCAACGAATAGCACGGTCGCGGTTCTTGGTCACCCAGCACTGAACCGGCTGCCACGGGCGACCCTCGATCCGGCTCCACCCTCCGAAGACCCTCACTAAGCCCCCTCCGCTCAGTTGATTCCCGACGGCCCCGCTCTTGGGGGCCGCTCCGTCCATCTCACGGTCGCGTCTCGCGGAGGGCGAGCCATGAAAGAAGGTTACGAAGGCGTCACCATCAGCGTGGTGATGCTGTTGATCGCCTGGGTGCTCATCGCCATCGCCAAGCTCCTCTCCTGAATCCACCACATCGCACACGGTCACAGGAGGCGACTATGGCCAAAGTCGGACGGTTCGTCACCGATCCCAAGGCTGGCGCGTACTGCCAGATCACTCTCGACAGCGGGGAGAAGATCCTGGTGAATCACGAGGGGAGTGGCTTCAAAGACGGTAGGGTCACGATAGATGCCTTGAAGTTCCTGGGCTTTAGTTCCGACCGCATCTTTACCTGTGACCTGGACGGCCCCGAGGGCAGGGCCGCGCTCAGTCACCTGACCCGCGATGCCCGGCCGGGAAGCGCCGAGGCGACGGCCCTGGGGGCTTTCGTGGCGCACGTCAGGAGCTGCACGTCGGTCGCTGAAGTGAAGGCCACCTGTGCCGCGCTGATGTCGATCCGATAGGGCAGCGGCAAGAGGAGCCCAGCGATGGAGTTCCGCGAGCTGTTGGTGGGCCTCGTCCTCGTGTGGGTTGCGGCCAAGGTGGCCGGCGAGGGGATGGAGCGCATCGGCCAGACAGCCGTCCTTGGCGAACTGCTTGCCGGGGTGCTCATCGGGCCTGGGGGCCTCGGACTCGTGCACGAGTCGGACGCTCTGCACGCGCTGGCCGAACTCGGCGTCCTCATCCTCCTGTTCGAGGTTGGGTTGGAATCGGACCTCAACCAGTTGCTGCGGGCTGGCGCCCAAGCGACGCTTGTTGCAGTGGTCGGAGTGGCACTGCCGTTGGCCCTCGGCTTCGGCGTCATGCGCTGGTTCGGCCACTCGGCGCTCCTGGCCGTCTTCGTCGGCGCGACGCTCACCGCCACCAGCGTGGGTATCACGGCTCGTGTGTTCGCTGATCTCGGGTGTCTGCAGGACGCCGCCGCCAGGGTGGTGCTCGGGGCGGCGGTCGTGGATGACATCCTGGGCTTGATCATCCTGGCCGTCGTCACCGGGATCGCGCAGACCGGAGGGGTGTCCTTTGCCGCCGTCGGCCTGCTCACCGGGAAGGCTGTCGTCTTCCTGGTGGTCGCGATCCTGGTTGGGATTCGCCTGGCCCCGATCATCATCGGTTGGATAGGACGGATGAAGGCGCGGGGCACCCTGATCGTCTACTCGGTCGTCTTCGCGGTGGCGCTTGCCGCGCTCGCGGACCTGGTCGGTCTGGCGACGATCATTGGGGCGTTCGCCGCCGGGCTGGTCTTGGCGACGACTGAGCGGCGCGAACACATCGAGGATCGCATCAAGCCGGTCGCTGACCTTTTCGTCCCGATCTTCTTCGTCAGCGTGGGGATGAAGGTCCAGCCCGGGATGCTGAACCCGTTCGCGGAGCACGCGCAGTTCGGTATCGCGATGCTCCTGACCGCCGTCGCAGTCGCCTCGAAACTGGCAGCCGGCCTTGCGGTCTACCAGAAAGCCGTGCGTCGATGGGTGGTTGGGGTGGGCATGGTGCCCCGCGGCGAAGTCGGTCTGATTTTCGCCGGGGCCGGTCTGTCGGCGGGAGTGATCGCTCAGGACCTGTACTCGGCACTCGTTGTCGTGGTGATTCTCACGACGTTCGCGGCTCCCCCAGCTCTGAAGGCTCTCTACCGCGAGAAGAAGGCGAGGCGTCGGCGCGAGTGAATACAGGAATGCAGCCACTGGGCGCTTCGAGGACCATCCAAAGACAGGTGCATCTCCCCAGTACGAGAATGGCACTCGGTTGCGGAGCCTGGCGGAGTACCGGGCGATGCTTGGGTGAGCCAGCGGCCGGTCGGTGTCCGCTGGGGCGCCAGCAGGTAGAACGCAGCGCCGCCGAGTTCAGGATCTCGCTGCCGTCGTCGAAGATGCGCCCGTCGGGACCCACGCGGGGCCGCGTGAGCGGCGCAGACGGCTGCCCTGGCGCAGTCGCCGTCGATCGAGGAGGACTCTGAGCGGACCGTGAGAGGCCCGCCTGGCCCCCGGGCGGTGGTTACCCGGGGGCCGCGGCGGGGGTGTTCGGGCTGGGGCGCGGCCGGTCCGGGGGGGTCTGAGGCCGGCGCCAGCCCAAGGTGGGCGAGGACCGCGCCCACGACACCGGGGTCGTGCGCGGCGGCGATCAGACGCAGGCGACCACCACAGCGCGGGCAGGCCAGCAGGTCGAGCGCGAACGCCCCGTGCACCAGCGCGGCCAAGGCCCAGGAGCGCGGGGGGCGTGGGCCCCCGGCGTTGCGCGGGCCGCCGTCGCCTTGGCCGGCGTCTGATTCTCCGGCCACCGTGCGGCCGTAGCCGACGACCTGTGAGCGCCAGCGGGCATGCGGAGCAGCAGCACGATGGATCATGCGCGGGTCTTCCTTGCGCTTGACCTCGGCGCCCATGAGCTTCGACGGCGTGATGGCGGCAGTGGTAGGAGGTGTCATGCCGGCCATGGTAGCAGGCAGCGACAAACTCGTGCCGGCCGCTACAGCAGGCTGCTGCGCGACCCGCCGTCCACTTGGATGGTGGTGCCGGTGACGAACGATCCGCGCGGCGACACGAGCAGCGCCACCATCGCCGCGATGTCGTCGGGCGTGCCGAGGCGCCCGAGCGGGATCGAGCGCGCGAGGTCCGCGATGAACGCGTCGAACGGCCGGCCCTCCGCTTCCGCCTGCTGGCGGAACACCTTGTCGAGCCGGGTGGTGTCGATGAAGCCCGGGCAGATCGTGTTGATCGTGATGCGGTCGGGCGCCAGCTCGAGCGACATCGTCTTCGCGAACCCGATCAACCCGGCCCAGGTGGCAACGGAGAGGCCGAAGCCGCGCATGGGCTGGACCACCGACAAGCCGGTCATGTTCAGGATGCTGCCGCCGCCCGCCGCGCGCATGTGCGGCGTGACGAGCCGGACCAGGCGCACCACGCTCATGAGATTTTGCTCCACCGCCTTGCCCCACGCCACGTCGTCGAAGTCCGACAGCGCGCCGATCGGAGGGGCGCCGTCGTTGTTGACGAGCACGTGCACGGTGCCGAAGCGGCGCACCGTCTCCTCCACCACGCGCACGCCGTCCTCTGCCTTGCGCACGTCCGCGGGCACCGCGTGCACCTCGGCGCCAGTCTTCTCGGCGATGCGCGCCGCCGCCTGCGAGAGCGCCGGCTTACGCCGCGCGGTGATCACCACGCGCGCGCCCTCGGCGGCGAGCGTCTCCGCGATCCCGTAGCCGATGCCCGCGCTCGCGCCGCCCACGATCGCCACGCGACCCTTGAGCCCCAGGTCCATCAGCGCGCCATCCCGGCAAAGTACGCTTCCGCGTTGCGCCAGAACACCTTCTGCAAGATCTCCTCGCTGTAGCCTTCCTTCTGCCAGTCGCTGACGAGGCGCTCGTAGCCGATCAGCGGATAGTCGGCGCCGAACATCACGCGGTCCTGGAGGCGGCCGCGGATCTCGGCCTTGAGATCGGCCGTGAAGTAGCGCGGCGACCAGCCGTGCACCTCGTACACCACGTTTGGCTTGTGCAGCAGGATCGCGATCATCTCCGTCTGCCACGGCCACGCCGGGCGCGAAGCGACGATCTTGAGATCCGGATAGGTCGCCGCCACGTCGTCGAGATGGCGCGGGTGGCTCGCGTCGAGGCGCACGCCGGCGCCGCCGGGCCGCCCCGCGCCGAGGCCCGTGTAGCCCACCATGATCAGCGCCGGCACGCCGGCGTCGATACAGAGCCGGTAGAGCGGCGCGTAACTCGGATCGTTCGCGGGGACGTTGAAGCCGGCGCCGGGCACCCCGAGGCCGACGAAGCCTTTGCCCACGCGCAGGCAGCGATCCAGCTCCGCAACCGCGTCCCTCCCCGCGCGCGGATCGACGTGGAGCCAGTTGCCGAAGATCGCGTCGGGGTGCTGCTGCTGCGTCGCAAACGCGTAGTCGTGCAGCGCGGTCACCTCCGCAGCGGGCGCCGGCTCGCGCACGCCGAGGTCGAGGATCACGCGCGCCTCGTGCGCGCGGAAGTGATCCGCCATCTCCTGCTCGGTGTGGTAGCGCGGCTTCGACTTGAAGACCTTCTCCTGCTGCGCGAGCTCCTCCGGGGTCTGGAAGGGATAGCCGCGCGTGGTGCCCCAGTGGGAGTGGACGTCGAAGATCACCGCGTCCCTCCCTCGCGCCGCGCGAGCACCTGGCGCGTGAGCGCGTGGCGCTGGATCTTCCCCGTCGCCGTGAACGGAAACTCCTCGAAGAGCTCGAGCTCCTCGGGCAGCTTGTAGGTCGCCACGGAGTCGCCGAGGAATTTCAGCGCTTCTTCCAGCG
The DNA here is from genome assembly GCA_030647435.1 of Candidatus Rokuibacteriota bacterium. Classification (NCBI taxonomy): domain Bacteria; phylum Candidatus Rokuibacteriota; species Candidatus Rokuibacteriota bacterium. The sequence goes on along the minus strand of JAUSJX010000006.1, from coordinate 92,044 downwards.
AGAGCGACGCGCCCGCGCGCGGGATCAGGCAGAGGCAGTTGCGCTCGCCGAGCCGCGGGTCCGGCACGCCGACGATCGCGGCGTGCAGGACCTTGGGATGCGTGTAGAGGATCTCCTCGATCTCGCGCGGGAAGAACTTCTTGCCGCCGCGGTTGATCATCTCCTTGAGTCGGCCCACGATCCGCACGTTGCCGGCGGGATCGATCCGGCCGAGGTCGCCGGTGCGGAACCAGCCGTCGGCGGTGAAGAGCTCGGCGTTTGCGGCGGGGTTCTTGTGATAGCCGAGGTGGACCGATGGGCCCTCGGCCGCGATCTCGCCTTCCCCGCCCGTCGGCACGTCGCGCCCGTCGCCGTCGATGATGCGGAGCCCCATCCCTTTCGCGACGCGCCCGATCGAGCCGGCCACCGCTTCGGGATCGTCGGTGAAACGCGTGAAGGTGTGAAAGCCCGTCTCCAGCATCCCGTAGAGCTCGATGAGGTGGCCGGGGAAGCGCCTGCGATAGGCGCGGATCGTCTCCACGGGACACGACGCGCCGCCCGTGATCACGACGCGCAGCGAGCGCAGGTCGAAGCGGTCCAGCTCGGGATCGTTCAGCATCGCGATGATCGACGCCGGCGCGCTGGGGATGAACGTCACCCGCTCGCGCTCGATGAGCTCGAGCGCGGCGCGGCCGCTGAAGCGGTCGAGCAGCACGGCACGCGCTCCCACCATGATCGACTGGAGCAGCGTGAGGTAGCCCCAGTTGAGGCCGAGCGGCAGGTAGACGAGAAAGACCTCGTCTCCTGTCACCTCCATCGCGTCGTTCAGGATCCGGCACGCGGGGAGCGTGGTGTTGAAGCTGTGCGTCACGCCCTTGGGATTGCCGGTCGTGCCCGAGGTGAACGCCGTCCGCATGACGTCGTTGGCGCTCATGGTGCGCGGCACGAGCGGCGGCAGCGTGCGGGTGCCGTCGATGATCGGATCGAGGGCGACGCTGCCCTCCGTGCGATCGCCGCCGAGCACGAGCACCGACGTCAGGTCCGGAAGCTGCGGCCTCAGCTCCTGAATCATCGCCACGTAGTCGAAGTTCTTGAACGAGGCCGGGCACACGAACGCGCGGCTCTCGGAGAACCTCAGGATGTATTCGACTTCGCGGCTCCGGAAGTCGGGGCCGATCTGGTTCGCCACCGCGCCGATCCGCTCGCACGCGAAGAACACGTAGGCGAACGCCGCCCAGTTCGGGAGCTGGATCGTCACGACGTCGCCCGCCCCGATCCCCAGTGCCTGGAACCCGGCCGCTACACGGTCCACGCGCGCGCGCAGCTCGCCGTACCTCACGCGCTCCCCGCGGTCGACGATCGCCACGCGGTCGGGATGGCCCTCCGCCCGCCGCGCGAGGACCAACGAGAACGTCTCCGTGCCCCAGTGACCGGAGCGCGTGTAGCGCTCGATCAGCGCCGGGGTCAGTCGTGTCTGGAACGTCGGCATGAGAGCCTCCTGCTAGAGAGTCAGGTAGCGGCGGCGCACGTCGTCTTCTTCCGCGCGTAGCCGCTCGGGCGTCGCCGCGTAGACGACCCGCCCCTTCACCATGACGAAGACCTGATCCGCGATCAATTCGGCCAGCTTCAGGTTCTGCTCGACGAGCAGCACGGTGACGCCTTCGGCGGGCAGCGCGCGGATCACGCGCGCGAGCTCACGCACCACCATCGGCGCCAGACCCTGTGACGGCTCGTCGAGGAGCAGCACCGCGGGGTCGGACACGAGCGCGCGCGCGATGGCGAGCATCTGCTGCTCGCCGCCGGAGAGCTGGCGTCCCCGGTGGTGCAAGCGCCCGCGCAGCGGCGGAAACAGCTCGAGGAGGCGCTCGAGCGGCCAGCGCGCGGCGGGCCGCCGCTCGGCCACGCGGATGTTCTCCAGCGCGGTGAGCGCGGGGAAGATCTGGCGCCCTTCGGGCACATACGCCACGCCGGCGCGCGCGACCTTGTGCGGCGCCCAACCCGTCACGTCGCGGTCGCCGATCAGCACGCGCCCGCCCCCGGCGCGCGCAAGCCCCATGATCGTGCGCAGCGTGGTCGTCTTGCCGACGCCGTTGCGGCCGAGGATCGTCCCCACCTGCCCGGCAGCGAGGTCGAGCGTGACGCCGTGGAGCACGTGGCTCACGCCATAGTAGGTGTGCAGCTCTTCGAGCCGCACCATCAGGCGAGGCCCCCCAAGTACGCCTCCTGCACGCGCGCCTCCTGCCTCACCGCCTCCGCCGGGCCGTCGGCGATCACGCGCCCCTGATGCAGCACGGTGATGCGCTGGGCGAGCGAGAACACGACTTCCATGTCGTGCTCCACGAGGAGCACGGTGAGGCCGCCGCCGGACAGCAGCGCACGCAGGATGTCGACGGTGCGCGCCGTCTCCTCCACCGAAAGCCCCTGCGTCGGCTCGTCGAGCAGCAACACCTCCGGACGTTGCGCGAGCGCCATCGCGACTTCGAGCAGGCGCTGGTCGCCGTGCGAGAGCAACCCCGCCGGTGTGTCGGCGAGCGCAGTGAGCCCGAGTCGCTCCAGCCACTGCCTCGCCTCGCGCACGGTCTGGTCGCTCGCCGGTCCGCCGGGAAGGATGCGCCAGCGCCGCGCACTGCGCGCCTGCGCGGCGAGGCGCACGTTCTCCAGCGAGGACAGTCGCGAGAAGAGCGCGGTGATCTGGAACGTGCGCGAGAGGCCGCGCGCGCACACCTCGTGCGGCGGCAGCCCCGTCAGCGGCTCGCCCTTGAAGCGCACGGCGCCGGCGGTGGGCGCGAGCACCCCGGTGATCACGTTGAACAGCGTCGACTTCCCCGCGCCGTTGGGGCCGATCACCGCGCGGATCTCGCCGGGCTCCACGCGCATCGTCACGCCGTCGAGGGCCGCGAGCGCGCCGAAGTGGCGGCTCAGGCCCTCGCACTCAAGGTACGGCGCGGCCACGGACCATCCCCCACAAGCCTTGCGGCGCGAAGAGCACGACGGCGATGAAGACGAGGCCGAGCACCAGCGCCCACGAGTCGGTGAAGACGCTCAGGTAGTGCTCGAGCGCGAGAAAGAACGCGGCCCCGAGGATGGGACCACTCAGCGTGCCCGCGCCCCCGACGACCACCATGATCAGCACCTGCCCCGACAGCACCCAGAAGAAGAGATCGGGCGACGCGAAGCCGGCGAACGGCGCATAGAGCGCGCCCGCGAGCCCGCCGAGGAACGCGGACAGCACGAACACGAGGATCTTGTACGCGCGCGGGTTGTAGCCAAGCGCCTGCGCCTTGCGCTCGTTGTCGCGGATCGCGAGCAGCGTGGTGCCGACGGCCGAGGCAACGAACGCGCGGCAGAAGAGGTAGGCTGCGATGAGGCAGCCGGCCGCCAGGTAGTAGTAGCCGATCTTCGACGTAAACCAGCTCATCCCGAGCGGCCCCGCCGTGCGCGGCACGCCGGCGAGCCCGTCGGAGCCCCCGGTGACGCTTTGCCACTTGTAGGCGACCGCGTAGAGGAGCTGCGCGAAGGCGAGCGTGAGCATCGCGAACGCGACGCCGGTCGCGCGCGTGCAGAGCCACGCCATGGGGACTGCGATCGCGGCGGTAAAAACGGCGCCTCCGAGGATCGCGACGGGCAGCGACACGCCGGTGTGCAGGAGCAGCAGGGCGGCGCTGTATGCGCCGAAGCCGTAGACGGCGGCGTGCCCGAAGGAGTCGAGGCCCGTGTAGCCGACGAGGAGGTCGAGGCTCATCGCGAAGAGCCCGAGGATCACCATCTCCGTCAGCGCGGTGAGCAGGAACGTGGGGAGCACGAGAGGCGCGACCGCGGCGGCCACGAGCAACACGGCGCGCAGCGCGGTCCGCGCCATCACTCTTCGTGGCCGAACAGCCCGCGCGGGCGCAGCACGAGCACCGCGATCATCGTGAGGTAGATCGCCGCGAGGGCGAGATCAGGGAGATAGAAGTTGCCGAACGTCTGCACGAGCCCGACGAGGAGGCTGCCCACGATCGACCCGCCGAAGCTCCCCATGCCGCCGATGATCACGATGACGAACGCGTCGACCACCACGTTCACGCCCATGCCGAGATGCGCCGACACGAGCGGCGTCGCCATGACGCCCCCGAGCGCGGCGAGGCCGCAACCGAGGCCGAAGACGCCGGCGCGCACCACCTGCACGTCCACGCCGAGCGCGTGCACCATCTCGGCGTTCTGCGAGGTCGCCCGGATAAGGAGCCCCAGCCGCGTGCGGGCGAGGAACTGCCAGAGCGCCACCGCGACCACCGCGCCCGTGACCGCGAGGAACAGCCGGTACGTCGGGAATGGCGCGCCAAGGATCGTGACGGAGCCGGCGAGCGCGGGAGGAATGGGGAGGCGCCGCGGATCGGGTCCCCAGCCGAGCCGGATCGCCTCGCCGATCACCAGCGCGAGGCCGAATGTCACGAGCAGGAACGCACCGTGCTCGCGGCGGTAGAGCGGGCGCAACACCACGGCCTCGAGCACGATGCCGATGGCCGCGACGGCGAGCGGCGCGAGCGCGAGCGCCAGCCCGTAGCTGCCGGTCCACGCGGCGATCGTGAACCCCGCGTAGGCGCCGAGCATGTAGAGGGCGCCGTGCGCGAAATTCACGATCCGCATGATCCCGAAGATCAGCGTGAGGCCGATCGAGATCAGGAACAGCAACGCCGCCAGCGCGACGGCGTTGAGTCCCTGGATGACGACGAAGGTCGAGAAGCTCAGGGTCTAGCTGTAGGAGGACTTGCGGCAGGGCGGCGTGACCACGTCCGCCGGATAGGTCTTGATGACCTCGGGAATCGGATGCGCGAAGCCGCTGCGACGCACCGCCTTCACGACGAGCCCGACCTGCGCGCCCTGGTGGTCGCACTCGCGCATGACCACCTTGCCCTTCACGCTCGTGACCTCGAGCCCTTCCATCGCCTTGATGAGCGCGGCGGTGTCGGTGCTCTTGGCTTTCTCGATGGCGCGGAACAGGATCTGGAGCGCCTGGTACTGCTCGCCGTCGAACGTGTCCGGCACTTCCTTCACCTCGTTCTGGAAGCGCTGCACGAACGTCTTGTTCTCCGCGTTCTCGTACGTGAACGCGTAGCGGCTGGAGCCGATCAGCCCGAGCGTGGCGTCGCCGGCCGGCTTGAGGTTGAGGATGTCGACCAGCTCGGTGACCATCTGGATCTTCTCGCCGAGCTTGAACTGCGCGGCCTGCTGATAGAACGCGGTGGCGTCGTCGCCGGTCATCGCGACGTACAGGCCCTGCGGGTTCGCCTGCTGGATCTTCGTGATGTAGGTCGAGTAGTCCTTGGTGCCGGTTGGCGCGAAGACCTTGCCCGTGAACTCCTTGCCCACACGCTTGATCTCCGTCTCGAACACGCTCACGCTCGAGTGACCCCACGCGTAGTCGAGCCCGATCGCGTAGAAGGTCTTCTGCGGCGCGTCCTTCAGGTAGAGCGCGATGGTGCGCGCGCCCATGGGGCCGGAGGTATTCGCGCGGAAGAAGTTCGGCACGTACTTCTCGGCCGTGAGCTCACCGGCGCCGTTGATGGCGGACAGGAAGAACGCGTTCCACTCGGCGAGCTTCGCGCTCACCGCGAGCGCCTCGGACGACGCCATGATGCCGGTGAAGAGGTTCACCTTCTGGCGCTCCACCATCTCCTGGGCCTTGCGCACGCAGTTGGCGGGGTTGCCCTGCGTGTCCTCGATGATGAACTCGACCTTGCGTCCGAGGATGCCGCCTCGCTCGTCCACTTCCTTCTGGACGAGCTTGCACGTGCGAACCACCTGCGCGCCGAGCGCCGCCCACGTCCCGGTGATGGCGGTGGGGACGCCGATGCGGATCGGCCCGCTGCCCTGCGCCCACGCGTAACGCAGCACGCCGGGCGCGCCGAGCGCCGCCGCCGCGGCCACGCCGGTCTTGAGAAACCTCCGTCTGCCGATGCCGTGTCCTGGTCTCATCGTGCGTCCTTCCTCCTCTACGAGGCTCTGACCGCCGTGGGCGGGAGCCCATAGGAAACATTAACGCCAGTTCGCATCACACGGCCCCATACAGCGGGTATCCAGGACCCCCTGAAAGACCCCAGCGTCGTCGAGCCGCCGGCCCCGGAGCCCTCCCTGGAGCCGAGACCGCCCGGCTCTGATCCGGCTCCTGCGGCGATCCTGCTCCCGGGACAGGGGCGTCGTCAAGTGCCGCGTGAGCGGCTGCTGTTGCGCCGCATCGACTCCTCCGGGGCCGCGTGATATTCTTGCGCGGCGGCGAGGGCATGCCCTCGCCACCATTCCATGCTGACGACGGATCGTATCGGCGGGAGCGCGCTCTGCCTGCTTGCCCTCTTCGTCATGTGGGAGAGCCGGACGCTCCCGCTCGGGACCTGGCGGCAGCCGGGCCCGGCATACTTCCCGGTGCTGTTGGCGGCGCTCCTGCTCATCCTGGGCGCGCTCGTCTGGGCGATGGGCGGAGGCGCCGCGCCCGTTGCCGGCGTGGGCTGGGGCGAGGCGCGCCAAGCCCTGGTGATCCTCGCTGTCAGCGCCTTCATTTGTTTCGGCCTCGAGCGCCTCGGCTATCGCCTGACCATGCTGGCCGCCCTCCTCTTCCTCGTCTGGCTGGTGGAGCGCAAGAATCTCCTCGCCGCCGCCGTGTTCGCCTTCGCGCTGTCCTTCGGCTCCTACTATCTCTTCGATACCCTCCTGCGCGTGCCGCTGCCGCGCGGGCCCTTCGGGATCTAGATGGCCGAGACGCTCCAGAACCTGGCGTTGGGCTTCTCCGTCGCGCTCCAGCCGTCCGTCCTGCTCTACGCCTTCGTCGGCTGCGTGGTGGGGACCCTGGTCGGCGTGCTGCCGGGCGTGGGCCCCCTCGCCGGCATCAGCCTGCTGCTGCCCGCCACCTTCGGGCTCACCGCGACCAACGCCATCGTGATGCTGGCAGGCATCTACTACGGCGCCATGTACGGCGGCTCGACCACCTCCATCCTGATGCGCATCCCGGGGGAGGCCGCCTCGGTGATGACGTGCATCGACGGCTACGCGATGGCGCGCAAGGGGCGCGCGGGAGCGGCGCTGGCCATCGCCGCGATCGGCTCCTTCATCGCCGGCACCGGAAGCGTGATCGCGCTCATGCTGCTGGCGCCGCCGCTCGCCAACTTCGCGCTCCGGTTCGGCCCGCCCGAGTACTTCACGCTCCTCCTCCTGGGCCTGCTCGTGCTCGCGTACATGAGCGGCGGCTCCATGGTCAAATCCCTCGCGATGGCCGTGCTGGGGCTCCTCCTCGGCATGGTCGGCATCGACCAGATGTCCGGCTACTTCCGCTTCGCTTACGGTGTTATGGAGCTGGGCGACGGTCTCGGCGTGGTGCCGATCGCCGTCGGGCTCTTCGGCATCGCCGAGGTGCTGGCGACGGCCGGGCAAGAGGTGCCGCCCAAGGTCCTCAAGCCGAAGCTGCGCGAGCTCCTGCCGTCCCGCCAGGAATGGCGCGATTCCGTGATGCCGATCGGCCGCGGCACCGTGCTCGGCTTCCTCATCGGCATCATTCCGGGCTCGGCCCACATCATCTCGAGCTTCGTCTCCTACGCGGTCGAGCGCCGGTTGAGCCGCCATCCCGAAGAGTTCGGCCAGGGCGCCGTCGCCGGCGTCGCCGGCCCGGAGTCGGCGAACAACTCGGCGACGTCCGGCGCCTTCGTGCCGATGCTTGCCCTCGGCGTCCCCTCCGGTCCCATTCCCGCGGTGATGATGGCCGCCCTCATGGTCCACGGCGTCTCGCCGGGTCCGCTCCTGATCACGCAGCAGCCGGAGCTCTTCTGGGGCTTCATCGCGTTCATGTACGTCGGCAACCTGATGCTCCTCGCGCTCAACCTGCCGATGGTGGGCATCTTCGTGAACGTGCTCCGCGTCCCCTACTCGTTCCTCTACCCGTCCATCATCATGTTCTGCGTCGTCGGCGTCTACGCCGTGAACGGCAGCGTGGTGGACGTGTGGATCGCGCTCATCATGGGCGCCCTCGGCTATATCTTGAGAAAGCTCGGCTTCGAGACGGCGCCCATCGTGCTCGGCGCCATCCTGGCGCCCATGATCGAGCTCGCGTTGAGACAATCCCTCGCGATGTCGGACGGGCAGTACACGATTTTCATCTCGCGGCCGATCTCCGGCACGCTCCTGGCTTTCGGCGCCGCCCTGCTGCTCCTCAACCTCGTGTCGTGGATGGTGCGCGGGCTGGACTGGCGCCGGCGCATCCCACTCGACGAAAAGGGAGAAAACCTATGACTCGACTCCGGCTCATCCTGTCCGTGCTCGCCCTCGTCGTCCTCGTCGCGGGCCCGTCGATTCAACCGGCCGCGGCGCAGGAGCCCTACCCCTCGCGGCCGATCAGCCTCGTCGTGCCCTTCCCGCCGGGCGGCGTGGCGGACCTGACGGCGCGCCCGGTGGCGGCCGCGATGGAGAAGGCGCTGAAGCAGCCCGTCGGCGTGGTCAACAAGACGGGGGCGGCCGGCGCCGTGGGGATGCAGTTCGTCGCTACGAGCAAGCCGGACGGCTACACCCTGCTCCTGGCGCTCTCAAGCATCTCGATCATCCCGGAGGCCGACAAGCTCTTCGGCCGCCCGCCCGCCTTCACCGTGGACCAGTTCGCGCCGGTGGCGCTGATCTCGGCCGACCCGACCATCCTCGTCGTGCGCGCCGAGAGCCCGTGGAAGACGGCCAAGGAGTTCATCGAGGACGCGAAGAAGCGGCCGAACCAGATCTCGTACAGCTCGTCGGGGATCTACGGGACGCTCCACATGGCGATGGAGCTCCTCTCGCACGGGGCGGGGATCAAGCTGCGCCACGTGCCGTACGCCGGCGCCGGCCCCGCGCTGACCGCGCTGCTCGGCGGCCACGTGGACGCCCTCGCCTCGGGGCCCTCGGTGGTCCTGCCGCAGATCAAGGCGGGGAAGCTCCGCGCGCTCGCGGGCTGGGGGGACAAGCGCGTGGCCTCGCTCCCCGACCTCCCCACCTTTAAGGAGCTGGGCTACCCGGAGGCCGAGTTCTATATCTGGGCGGGGCTCTTCGCGCCCAAGGGCACGCCCGAGCCCGTGCTCGCGAAGCTCCGCGAGGCGGCGCGCGCGGGAGTGGCCGATCCCGACTTCAAGTCGGCCATGGACAAGCTCGAGACCCCGATCGCCTTCAAGCAGGGCGCGGAGTTCCAGAAGTTCTTCGAGGCGGACGCGCTCCGGCTCGCCGAGGGTGTCCGCAAGGTCGGCCGCGTCGAGCAGAAATAGCGTCATGAGCGCTCGCTCGACGGCGTATCTGTTCATGCGGTTCGGCCTCGGCCACGCGACCGAGGAGCTCCAGCTCCGGGTGGTCGGCAACTTTCTAACGCTGCTCCGGGGCACCGAGGAGCTGCCGGCCGCCCTCCTCTTCTACACCGACGGCGTGAGGCTCGTCTGCGAGGGCTCCCCAGTGCTGGACCAACTCCGCGAGTTCGAGTCACAAGGAGTGGACGTCATCAGCTGCCGCACCTGCGTGGAGTATTTCAATCTCAAGGAAAAGGTGCGAGTCGGGACGGTTGGCGGCATGCCCGCCATCATGGAGGCCATGGCGCGCGCCGACAAGGTCGTGAGCGTCTAACGGGCTATGATGCTCGGCTCGCGTCCGATGCCTCGACTCCACAACCGATTGGGGGGATCCATGTTCGGCACTCGCATTACGGCGTTCGGTGTTGTGCTCGCAGTCATGGCGGTGCTCCTCGGCGGCTCCGCGACAGGCGACGCGCAAACGCGCCCCCTCCCCCCGAGTCATCCGCCCACGGGCGAATCGCCCGCGCCTCCGGCCGTCCCCGCGCCGGCCCCCGGAAGCGGCACCGCGAGGCAGGCGCTCACGTGGACCTTGCCCTCCAGCTGGACGGAAGAAGCGCCATCGTCTTCCATGCGGCGCGCCCAGTACCGCATCCCGGGCCCCGGCGGCCCGGCCGAATGCGCGGTCTTCTATTTCGGGCCCGGGCAGGGCGGCGACGCCAAGTCGAACGCGGCGCGCTGGGCTTCCCAGTTCCACCGCGCGGACGGCGGCCCGGTGGGGGACGCCTTGAAGACGCGCGAGATCAAGGTGGGCGACATCGCCGTGGTCCTCGTGGAGGTCACGGGTACCTACGCGGGCGGCATGGGCAGCGGCCCCGCTGGCCCCGAGCGGCCGAACTACATGCTGCTCGGCGCCATCGCCCAGGGCCCCGACGCGAACTGGTTCTTCCGGGCGACGGGACCGCGCGCGACGCTCGAGGCCCAGCGGGCGGCCTTCGACGGCCTCATCCGCTCCCTGAGACGCGGCCAGGGCTCGTGACGAAGCGGTCGTTCGCCGCCCAGCCGTCCCCGCGCCGGGTACCCTAGTCCGCCAGGTCCGCGAAGAGCGCGGTACTCAGGTAGCGCTCGCCGAACGAGGGGATGATCACGATGATGAGCTTCCCCGCGCTCTCGCTCCGGCGCCCGACTTCCACGGCGGCCCAGATAGCCGCGCCGGACGAGATGCCGACGAGGAGGCCTTCTTCGCGCGCCGAGCGGCGGGCCGTCGCGAAGGCGTCGTCGTTCTTCACCCGGACGATCTCGTCGCAGATCTTCATGTTGAGCACGTCGGGGACGAAGCCCGCGCCGATGCCCTGGATGGGGTGCGGGCCCTTCTGCCCTCCGGACAGGACCGGGGAGGCGTCGGGCTCCACCGCCACGCACCTGAACGCGGGCTTGCGCGCCTTGAGGACCTCTCCCACCCCGGTGATGGTCCCCCCGGTGCCGATGCCCGCCACCAGGATGTCCGCCTTGCCGTCGGTGTCGCGCCAGATCTCCTCCGCCGTGGTCTTGCGGTGGATCTCAGGGTTCGCCGGGTTCTGGAACTGCTGGGGGATGAAGTAGCGCGGGTCGGTCGCCGCCAGGTCCTCGGTCCGCTTGATGCACCCGGCCATGCCCTCGCTTCCCGGCGTCAGGATCAGCTCGGCGCCGTAAGCCTTGAGAAGCAATCTCCGCTCCTTACTCATAGTATCCGGCATGGTCAGCACCAGCTTGTAGCCGCGGGCGGCGCAGACGAACGCCAGGGCGATGCCCGTGTTGCCGCTGGTCGGCTCGAGGATGATCGTGTCGGGCTTGATTTTGCCCGCCTTTTCGGCGGCGTCGAGCATGGACACCCCGATCCGGTCCTTGACGCTGTGGGCCGGGCCGTAGAACTCGAGCTTGGCCACCACCTCGGCCCGACAACCCTCCGTCAGGCGCCGCAGCCGCACCAGGGGTGTGTTGCCCACGAGCTCGGTGACGTCATTCGCGATTCGCACGGGTGTTCTCCTCTTGGCTCACGTGCCCCCAGAAACCGCAGGAGCCGCTATGGTAACCCAACGGAACCGGAAGCCCGGCCTACGCCGCGAGCCACCGGAGCTCGAACCCGCCGCCCTTGTCGCGCACGTGGCCGCCGTGAGGCGCGGGGAAGTGCGCGGGCAGCAGGAGCGCCCCGCGCTCGCAGCACGTCTCGAGCAGCCGGCGGCGGGAGGCGGCGGAGGCGGCCGGATCGATGCACGCGACGGTGCTCCAGTCGGGGCGGTACACCTGGATCGGATGGTGGACCACGTCGCCCGCGAACACCGCCTCGGACCCTTTCGACGCGAGCCGGATGTGGACGTTGCCTGGCGTGTGCCCGGGTGCGAGCTCGACGTGGAACGTCCCGTCCACCTCGTGCCCGTCCTCGATCATGTCGGCGCGCCCCGCCTCCACGATGGGCAGCACGCTGTCGTTGAACGCGTTGCGGCGGATGGGGCTCGGGTCAGGGTGCGCCGTCCAGTGCTCGTACTCTATTCGAGAAAAGAGGTAGCGAGCTCTCGGGAACGTCGGAACCCAGCGGCCGTCCTCGAGCACGGTGTTCCACCCGATGTGATCGGCGTGCATGTGGGTGCACATCACGTAGTCGACATCCTCCGGCGAGGTGCCCGACGCCCGCAGGCGCTCGAGGAACGGGGTGTTCAGCCGGTGCCAGTGGGCGCGCGGCATCCGGTCCTTGCCGTTGCCGATGCAGGCGTCGATGAGCACGGTGTGGCGGCCGGTCTTCACGATCCAGCTGTGCATGCTGAACACCAGCGCCCCGCGCTCCGCGATGTAATAGCGCGGCGCGAGCCATGCCATGTGCGGGCGCAGCACCTCCGGGTCGAAGGCGGGAAAGAAGCCCTCGGCGGTGAAGCTCGTGTCCACCGTCTCCTCGATGCGGTCGAGGACCGCGCCGCCGACCGTGAGCCTGTCCATTCGGGTCCTCCCCGTCAATTCGGAATCCGCCCGTCTGCCCCGTCGCGGCCAGATTCTACGCGAACCGCCCCCGCCGCTTCACATTCGTTTACACTCGCCACATACGGCCTTGACATGCCCGCGGCACGCTTGGGTCCGAGCAGACCCGAACAGATTCGGGCGGCTGCGATGCAAATTCACGATGAGGAGGGACGTCATGCGAACGACAGGGATGCTCGTAGGGTTGGCGTTGATGCTTGGGCTGGCCATGCCGGTGGCGGCGGAGCCGCCCGACATGGCGCTGGCGGCTTCAGAGACGGTGCAAGCCGTCCCAGAGATACTGCTGGCAGACTATGACGGGATGGGCAGCGGGGGGAACCGTCCGGGGATGCAGGCCCCGGGACGCCCCGGCGGGTGGCAGCGGAGCTTCGGGCACCGCCACGGTCACCACAGGCCCTCGTTCGTCGGGATGGTGCTGATGAACCGGGAGAAGCTCGGGCTGACGACTCAGCAGGTGGACTCGTTCCGGAAGCTCGGGATGGATTCACGGCGCGCTTCGCTCCGGCGCAAGGCGGACGTGCAGATTGCCAAGCTCGACCTCATGGGCCTGCGCTTCAGCGATCCCGTGGACATGGGGAAAATCGAGGCCAAGGTACGCGAGATCGAGAAGCTCAAGGGTGACGGGAGTATCGCCCGCATCCGCGCGGCCGAGGCCGCCAAGGCGCAACTCACGGCCGAACAGCGCGAGAAGCTGAAGAGCCTCCGGCCGACGCGGGGGGGACAGCGCAGAGGCTCTGGCGAGGGCGGCGCGGAAGACTCGGCCGCGTCGGAAGAGGACTCGTAGGCCGCGGCAGCCGGCGTCGGCGTGAGCGCCGGCCCAGGGCGCTCGCCGACGCCGGCTGAGCTTAATGCGGATTCGTGACGGGACGCAACCCTTCCGGGCTATGCGGGACAAGGTACTGAACGCTAACCCTGTTGTAGGCGTTCCACAGAAACTGCCGCGCATGAAACCGAGGCGAAATGAATGCGTGGTCCGCCAAGCCGACGGAGATCGAGCCATCGGGTTGTAAGCTCACCCACCCAATCGTGTGCTTGGAGCCCGCTGATACGGCGTTGACCATCACAAGCATGTCGCCGTCAGGACACTTGCCTTCCAATCCACGTTACGCCGCCGCCAGGTCATGCCCGCTCGCGCTCTGCTGCCAGACGAAGTCGTACACGCGATTGGCGACTACCTCGGTCTCCTCGTCAGTGAAGGGCGGCCTTGGCAGCGCCCGCCAGAGGTTGTCGAGAATGAACACCTTCACTTCGGCTTGGGTAGTCGTGTTCTGCGTCCAGTCGTGCATGGGTCGGAGCAAGTCTCGTAGCGAGGCAAGCAGGCCCTTGCTCGCCTGCTTCAGCCGCTCCCGGTCGGCCTTGCTGATGGTGTCCTTGAACAGAAGATCGAACAGCGCAAGCTCGGCATCGCTGAGGCCTTCGTCGGCAGCACGCCGCTGTTCGACATCGAGACTGGATGCGAGTTCGACCAGCTGCGCGAAGGTCGCCTCGACCGTCACCCGGTCCTTCTCGCGGTTGTAGTCCGCGATGATCTCCTGGTACTTCTTGTAGTAGTCCATCCGCAGCGGGTTCCGGGCGAGCATCTGCGCCAGCTTCTCCTCGACGACCTCGCGGATGTCCTGCAGCGCGGCGTGCTTCCGCCTGACCTTGCCGGCGAACTCATCTCGCAGCTTCGCGAAATCGATCCGGCTCAGGTCCACCGTGAGCCCCTCCGCGTGGTCGGCCCCGGGCGCTGCCGCGCGGATCGCCTCGTTGACGATTCTGTGCAGCTCCTTGAGCACCTCCGTCACGTCCGCCGTGTCGCGCTTCTCCTGGAGCTTCTTGTAGATGGCCTCGATGTTGTCGTGGCGCTCCGCGTAGGCGAGGGCGCTCGGCTCCATCAGCAGCGCTGTGAAGCGGATGAACACCTGGCGCGCAATGATCTCGAATCGGCGCTTGGCCTCGTGGGAGGTGTAGAGCGCGTCCACGCCATCTCTCAGCGCTTCGATCCGCGCAAACCCCGTCGCGCCGCGCAGCCGGTCCGGATCGAACCCAAGGCCCCGGAGGTGCGTTTCGGCCGCCTCGATGGACTGCAGCAGGGCCGCCACCAGCTCCTCGATTGGCGCCACGATGCCGCCGCCACCCTTGCCGTCTTCCTCCTCGTCCCCGAGCGCGTACTGCGCCAGCGCCTCGCGCAGGCTCTTGAGCATGCCGTTGTAGTCGACGATCACGCCACAGTCCTTGCCCGGGTAGACGCGGTTGGCGCGGGCGATGGCCTGCATCAGGTTGTGGGCTCTCATCGGCTTGTCGATATAGAGCGTCGCCAGACACTCCACGTCAAAACCCGTCAGCCACATCGCACAGACGATGGCAATGCGGAAGCGATGCTGCGGGTCCTTGAAGGCATCATCCACGCTCACCCGCTTGCCGTCGGGCGTCTGGAAGCCGGTCTTCATCACGACGCGGTGCGGGATGATGTCGAAGCCCCACTTCTGGAAGTCGCGGACCTCGTTCTGTGCCTCGCTGATGATGATCTCGATGAGGGTGCTCTCCATCCACTGCGCGCGCCCGCGTAGCTCGTCGAGTTGCTTGCTCAGGCGTTCCCGCGCGTCGGGATCGCCCGAAGCTGCCAGCTCCGCTTCCTTCGTCGGGATGATCGTCTTCAACTGGGCGAGCTTGGCCTTCCAGCGTGGCTCGATGCGCTGGAACATCCGCGCGCAGGTCACCCTGTCGATGCACAGCAGCATTGACTTCCCGCTCTGCCAGCGGGTGGAGCAGTGCTCGACGAAGTCGGCGGCCAGCTTGTCGAGGCGATCGTCCGCAGTGATCACCTCGTAGTCCTTGCCGAGGAGCATCTCCAGCAGCGCGGTCTGGTCCGGGTCCAGGTCGGCCTTCTCGACCGCCTCGGCGATCCGGTCATTCAGGTCGAGCCGGGCGATGCCCAGCTTCTCACCTCGGCTCTCGTAGACCAGCTTCACCGTGGACTGGTCTTCCTCGGAGCGCTTGAAGTCGTAGCGCGAGACGTAGGACCCGAAGATGCGCCGGGTCAACTCGTCGTGCTTGAAGAGCGGTGTCCCGGTAAAGCCGATGAAGGAGGCGTTGGGCAGCGCGAGGCGCATGTTGCGCGCGAATCTTCCGGCCTGCGTTCGGTGCGCCTCGTCCGAGATAACGATGATGTCGTCACGCTCGCTGTAGGGCTCGGCGACCGATTGATTGAACTTGTGGACCAGACTGAAGACGAAGCGGTGATTGCCGCGCAGAATCTCCTGAAGCTCCTTGCCGGAGCTGGCGCGCGGCGTCTTCTCGTCGGCGACCCCGCAGCCGATGAACGTACGCCAGATCTGGTCGTCCAGGTCCTCCCGGTCGGTCATCACCAGGAAGGTGAAGTTGCCGGGCACGACCCGCCGTACCTTCTCGGCGAAGAACGCCATCGAGTAGGACTTGCCGCTGCCCTGGGTGTGCCAGAACACGCCCAGTCGTCCGAGGTCCGCGTGCGCTCTCTTCAACAGCGGCAGATCATCGCCGTCCGCCCGTTCTGCGGCTGCCTGCGTGGCGTAGGCTGAGTCCGTCGGCGGCGCCTCGGCGACTTTCAGCAGCTTCGGCTTCGGTACGCGGTATTCAATGATCCGTTCCTGGGGCGGGAACTGCCGCTTCAACGCCTCCTGCCGCAGGGCGGAGGCGACCGCGTTGTTCACGCCCAGCACCTGATGGTTGCGAGCCACGATCTTGCGCGTGCCCCCGGCCCGGCTGTCATCGAGCAGGATGAAGTTCTCGACCAGATCGAGCAGCCGCTCCCTGGCCAGCATGCCGTTCAGAAGCCCCTCGGCGTCCACGCGCCCCTTGTCCTTCTCCGAGTTGCGCTTCCACTCGACGAAGTGCTCCCACTTGCTGGTGATCGAGCCGTAGCGGGCCTAGTCGCCGTTGCTCACCACGAGGAACGCATTGTGGTGGAAGGCGTGGGCGATGCTGTGCTCGCTCAGGTAGTCAGTCAGGTTGCCGTCGAAGCCCGCGCGGATGTTCCGATACACGGCCTTCAGCTCGATGAAGACCAGCGGCAGGCCGTTCACGAAGCAAACCAGGTCGGCGCGGCGGTTGTAGTGCGGCACGCGCACGCCCTGCAGCTTCAGCTCACGCACGGCGAGGAAGCGGTTGTTGGCCTTTCCATCCGGACCAATGCCGTTTCGGAAGTCGATCACCTGCGCCCGCTCGCGGCGCGTCTCGCCTGCTGCGTCGCGCCACTCGACGGGCACGCCCGTGCGGATGAAGCCATAGAACTCGCGGTTGTGCTGCACCAGCGATCGCGCGAAGTCGATGCGCGTGAGCTTCTCGATCGCCTGCTCGCGCGCCGAAGCCGGCAGGTCCGGATTGAGCCTCTCCAGCGCCGCGCGCAGATCGCGCACCAGCACGACATCCCGCTCGGACATGCGGCCCAGCGTGCCGTTCGGCCCGAAGGTCTCGGCGTTGTAGGCATAGACGCTGTTCCAGCCGAGCACCTTCTCCAGATGTGCGGCGAAGGTCTGCTGGACCAGCCGGTCTTCGCTGTTGATGTCGGTGATCATCGCCGGCTATCCGAGCCCTTCTGCCACACCGCGAACGATCCCGAATGCGCGATCCACGTCGAACTGAGCGAACTCACGGGGCCGCAGGACCGGACGCAGCTGCGCGTCGACCTGCTGCCGGAGGTCGTCCAACCGCTCCGGTGAGACGTTCACCGCACCGGTGCCGGGCACGGCGAGCTTGGCTCGCAGGAGCCGCACGAGCTCCGCGCCGGTAACATCGAGCCCCGCGACACGCACCGCGTGGTCGATGTCGAAGAAGTCGCGAATTGCCACCTCCTGCCGCGACAGAGCCGCGCGGAACTTCTCGGCCATCGCCTCGGCGTACGTCAGGCACCGCGCCGGAAACGTCTCGAGGAGGGCGCCGCCCTGCACCCAGTGGAGTACCACCGTGTGCACCTGAGCGCGCTCGGGTGGCGTCAGAGTCGGTTCGCGCAGGCCGATCTCGAGCTGGATCGTTTCGGTTCCCGAGACCAGGAGCGAGCGATAGCCGAGGGTCGCGTTGTACTGGGTCGATGCGTTGTGGCCTTCGAGGGGAACCAGCAGCTCGAACCCGGGAACTCTGTTCGGAAGCCCATCAACGATCGCCTTGACCGGAGCGATGGCGCGCCTGCGAACACCCCGTGTCGAGTCCGGCGCGGTCGGAATGCTAAAGTCGAGATCCTCGCTCAGCCGGAAGAAGCCCGAGTGTACCTTGGCCAGGCAGGTACCACCCTTGAAGATCAGCGGAACATCGGCCTCCGCGAGGGCCTCGAGGATCACGCTGCAGAAGTAGTCCTTCTCGATCAGGCGTGGGGCGAATCCCGTCTCCTCGCCGGTGAACCGGATCGCCTCGCGCAGCTCCTCCGGCGCCTCTTCGTGCCAGCGGATCGGCATGCTCAGGCCTCGCCGTTCCAGACCACGCCCCAGCGGCGCGCGACGGGGCCACGCTTGGCGCGGCGCGGAATCCAGGGAATCGGGCTGCTGGTCGCGGGAAGCGCTCGGTCGAGCTTGCCCAGCAACGTCTCAGCGATGCCTTCGCGCTCGAGCAGGGCCCCGATCCGGCGGATCGTTCCCCTGTCGCCGTAGCGCAGCGTGAGTTCGACGAGATCGGCCGCCTTGACTCGCTTCGCCTCGAGCTCGCTCCGGATCCAGCGGTATCCCCGCGGGAGGCTCCCGAAGCGGGACCAATCGTAGACGGAGTCGACCAGGGACCGGGCGCGCGAGGAGTAGATCGCCGGTGGGCCGCCCTCCGTACCGGCGGCCTCCTCGGTCGCTCCAAGGCGGGCGTCCGCGACCTTGATGAGGGTCAGTTGGACCGAGCCGATGCTCCGGTCGCCGGAAAGTCGGTTGTTGTAGGCATAAACGCGGTTCGGCATCTGCTCGTCGAAGCCGTACCGGTTGAACGCGTTGAGGCCGCAGATCTGGTAGCGTCCGCCACGGGCGGCCATCAACGTCGCCAGGGCGAGGCCCTCGTCGGGGCTCCACATGCCGCCCAGAGGCAGGCGCGGCGGCACGAGGTAGAGACCGCGCCAGACGCGTGCGATCATCCCGGCGCGCGCCAGGCGACTGAAGAGCTTGCGCTCCTGATCGGCACTGAGGCGCATCGGCTTGCGCAAATCGCCGGTGCGCACACTGGTCCAACGGCGCATCTGCGCGTATGCCAGGAATTGCGTCTCGAGCCGGCCAAGGTTCCGCTTCACGTCCGTACTCTATTGTTGGGATAATCCCCCGTCAAGGGATTTACCCAAGTCTACGAGACGGCCCATCTACGCCGCGATCTCCCCGCTCATCAGGCGCGGTAGCAGCAGGTCGCGGGCGGCGCGGAGTTGCTGGTTCTCGAGATGCAGCACACGGATTTGATCGTCGCAGGGAACCGTCATCTCCTCAAACGCCCGCCTCAGGCGCTCGGGAGGCTCCAGCAGCGCCTGCGCTGAGAATTCCTTCTTTGTCACAGAGGCGAAGATCGCGCCCCCGCCAATGAGATCCTCCTTGAAGAAGTGCGCGCGAAGTTGCTGTAGCAGCAAGGACTGGTGTCCGGTCTTGCTCCGCAATGCAGCAAGACCGCGGCCGATCACGATCTTGTCGAGCGTGACATTCAGTCGACCGACGGGAGCCCGGACGCTGCATAGAATGTCGCCGGCCTCGGCGACGCGATTCAGCGCAGTCGAATAAATGCGGTGGGTTACGAACCGATCGCCGAAATCACTGACGCCTTGGTGAAACGGCAGACCTTCACCGTCCTCGTTATAGTGCTTGGACTCCGGGCTTTGCCCCATCGTGATCTCGGACAACTCACCAAGCTGCCCCCGCTCCCACCCCTCCGGCACGCCTTTGGTGATGCGGGTGTGCTCGTGCCCGGGGAAGCGGAGGCGGACGAACCACTCGCGGTAGAGCTGCCGCGCCGCCTCCTCCAGCAACGCCATCCGCCGCCGGTTGTTCTCGATCAGGTCGTCGTAAGCGGAGAGAACGCCGGCGATCCGCTGTTGGACGTCCAGCCTGGGCAACGCGGCTGGGAAGTTCGGGAACTTCTCAAGCGGGACACGATCGACGGTTGCACCGGTGATCACGCTGCTTTCAACAACGTTCCGCCAGTTACGCGAGAAGAAGAAGTAGAGGAGGTAGCGGCTATCAGCCTGCCCCGGATTGGGACGAACGAGCGCTATCCGTCGGCCCAGGCATCCGCGAAATCCTTCCGGGATGATGGCGTAGCGATGAAGCGTCGCTTCGTAGGTGAAGACAACGTCACCGGGCTGAGGAGTTACGCGCCGAGTCCATCTCGGGTACTCCTCCTCGGAGACGTGACGGATCTCCGACAGATCTAGCTGGCCATCCTCAGTGATGTTCTTGATGCCCAAGAATATCGGGCCATCATGCGATTCCTTCGGCGTGGCATGCGGACCGTCGAAGATGCCAAGACAGTAATCCTTGATTGGCCGGGGCTCGGCGAGCTTTACACTCCCAACTCCTCGAAGTTGGTCTGAATCTTCGCCGCCAGCTCCGACGCCTTCTGATTGAGGTCAGCCAGCTCGGTGCGGACATCGCAGAATCTTTCGATCGCGCTCATTCTGTCGCCTCCAGCAGCTTGGCGATCTCTTCCGGTGAGGGAAGCATGCCTTTGAGTTCCCTGGGCAGGCGCTTCACCAGCCGGTAGGTGGCCACGCCGATGGGTTTGCGGGCGTCGTACAGGGCGTACTCGACGACCGTGCGGTTCTTCTCCTTGCACAGGATGATGCCGATGCTGGGGTTCTCGTCCGCTTCGCGCACCTGCCGGTCGAGGGCGGTCAGATAGAACTGCATCTTGCCGACGAACTCGGGCTGGAACTTGCCGATCTTCAGCTCGATCGCTACAAGGCTCTTCAAGCGGCGGTGGAACAGTAGCAGATCGATGAAGAACTCCTCTCCGTCCACCTCCAGCCGAAACTGGCTACCGACGAAAGCGAACATGCCCCCCATGGCACGCAGGAAGTGCTCGATGCGGGCGATGAGCGCGCGTTCGAGTTCGCGCTCGCTGTGCTCGTCGCCGAGTTCGAGGAAGTCGAAGGTGTATTCGTCCCGGACGGCCAGCTTGGCCTGGGCTCGGATCGCCGGGGTGACGGCGCGGTCAAAGTTGGTCTGGCCCAGCAGGGTCTTCTCGTAGCTCTGATTCTCGACCTGGTGGATCAGGACGTTCTTGGTCCAACCGAACTTCTTCGTCATGCGGATGTAGAACTCGCGTTCGAGCGGATCGGCGCACTGCTCGATAATCACAAGGTTGTGGCTCCAACTGATTTCTCGCACCAGTGGTGCGAGTTTTCCGGATGAGGCGTAGGTCTCGTAGAAAGCCTTCATCCGCCAGAGGTTGGAGGCCGAAAACCCGCCGATGCCCGGGAATGCCGCCTGCAGATCGCCGGCAAGGCGTTCGACCACGGTCTTGCCCCATGAGCGGCCCTTCTGACGCCTGACGATCGTCTGCCCGATATCCCAATAGAGAACCACTAGCTCCTTGTTGACCGCCCGCAGCGCAGCGTACTGGGCGCGGTGGATGCGCTCCTTGATCTCGCCGAGCAGGGCACCGTAGTTCTCTGGCAGGCGGCTGTCGTTCATGCCCCCAACTCCTCGAAGTTGGTCTGAATCTTCGCCGCCAGCTCCACCGCTTCCTTGTTGAGGTCGGCCAGCTCCACATGGATGTCGCGCAGGGTCTGCTCGAAGTCGAAGCCCTCGTCCTCTTCCGGCGGGGCCACGCCGACGTAGCGGCCGGGGGTGAGGCTCCAGTCGGCGGCCGCGATCTCCGCCCGGTCGACCAGCTTGACCAGCCCCGGCACGGCCTGCAGCTCGGCATTCGGGAAGCGGTCCTGCAGCCACACCACCTGCCGGTGGAAGTAGACAGCGGCTTTGAGCTGCTCGACGGCAACCTTGCGCTCCTCGTCGAGCTGCTTCACGAGTTTGGCCGTGGCGCGGCGGTCGTAGGCGGCGGAGATCGCTTCATCGACCGCAAGCTCGGCGCCCAGGTCCGCGATGCGCGCGGCGAGCTTGTAGAGAAGGTCCACCTGTTTGATCAAGCCGCGGATCGCTTCGGCGTTACCCTCGAACGCCGCGCGCGCGGCGTGCTGCTTGTCGTTCTCGCCGGGCAGGGCCTTGGCGTACTTCTCGCCGAAGGCCCGCAGGCTCGCGAGGAGCTTCTTCCGGTCCGCCTCGTAGAGCGCGGACGCCTCGCGCAGCTCGGTCGTCGCGTCGGCAAGCGGCGCCTTCGTGTCGGCTTCGAGCGCGCCGTGCTTCGCCGCCGCGTCGGCGAGACGGCCGAACCGCCCGCGCAAATCCGCGAGGATCGTCTCGAACGTGGCGAGCGCCACCGGGATCGCCGCGCTCTCCCCGCCCACGCGCCCAAGGTAGGTCTTCACCAGTGCCAAGAAGCGCTCCCGCTGGCCGCGGTAGATCCAGACGATGGCGGCGAGGTTCCGCATCTGCTCGGGCGAGAAGTCGTAGATCTTGCGCGTGACCTTGCGGTAGACGTTGCGGGCGTCGAGCATCAGCACCTTGTCCTTGCGCGCCACTGGCTTCGCCCGGTCGAAGTGCCACAGCTCGCAGGGGACGGTGCGAGTGTAGAAGAAGTTTGAGCGGATGGAGATCATCACGTCCACATCGCCCGTCTCGATGATCTTCTGCCGCACCTTCTTCTCGTCGTGGCCGGCGCTCGACGCCTGCGAGGACATGACGAAGCCGGCGCGGCCCTTCGCTCCCAGGTAGCTCCAGAAATAGGAGATCCAGAGGTAGTTGCCGTTCGAGACCTTCTTGCCCTTGTTCACGCCCGGCAGGCCAAAGGGCAAACGCGGGTCGGTCTTGATGCGCTCGGCGTCGACCAGATCGACGTTGAAGGGTGGATTGGCCATCACGAAGTCACACTTGGCCGCGAGGGTGTGCTCGTCCTGGTAGTAGGTGATGGCCTCGGCGATCTTCCCCTCCAGCCCGTGGACCGCGAGGTTCATCTTGGCGAGGCGGATCGTATCGCGGTTCTTCTCCTGACCGTAGAAGACGACCTTCTTCGCCGTGTCGCCGCCCTCGTGCTCGATGAAGTGGCTGGACTGCACGAACATGCCGCCCGAGCCGCAGGCCGGATCGAACACCACGCCATGGTCGGGCTCGATGACGTTGACGATGGTCTGCACGATCGAGGACGGGGTGAAGAACTCGCCGTTGTCGTGCGCCTTCTGCATCGAGAACTTGGCGAGGAAGTACTCGTAGATGCGGCCGAAGACATCACCGGTGGCCAGCTTGATCTGCTCGCTGTTGAACAGGCGCATCAGGTCTTCGAGCACCTTGGGCTCGAAGATGCCGAAGTCCTTGGGCAGGACGCCCAGCAGTGGCTCGAACTCGGCCTCGATTGCCGTCATGGCGTCGGTGATGAGCTTGGGCAGGTCGGCTCCGCTGGTGGCCGCCCGTTGCATGATGGCGTCGTAGCGGGCCGACTCCGGCAACCAGAGCGCGCGGCGTCGCAGGTAGTCGGCCGGGAGCACCTTGCGCTTGGGCATCCTGCCGGTTGCCTGCTCCTCCTCGATCTGCCGATGGGCAGCCTCGAAGCGGTTGGCCGCATGCCGCAGGAAGATCACGCCCAGCACGGGCATGAAGTAGTCGCTGGAGGTGAGCTTGGAATTGGCGCGGAGGTTATCCGCGGTCTCCCAGAGGTCGGTTTCGAGCTTCTCGATGTCTTTGAAGGTGTCGTTGGTCATGCGGCTCAGGAGTTCCCGTTGTCCTTGGCTAGGGTTTTGCGATCGCGCACGGCATTATCCCAAGCCTTGGCGACGACGATGCCGTGGGGCAGCTCTGCTTCGCTCCCGGCATGACGCACCGGTGTGTCGCCGGGAGGGCTAACGCATTGGCGTTCACACGCGGCCACTCGGCCTTGCGCTGGGGCCGACGGGTGCAACGCCTTGTTAGGCAGCGGGCACCAATTCCCGGCAACGACGCAACACTTGGTCGGTAAAGGGCTGCGTTCTTATGTTGTCGCGGTGTAAGTTACCCGCCGCCACCTCGTTGACGACGTCCACAGCGCGCCGAACAAGCGCTGATGCGTCTACAGGGCTCCAAAGAATGTGAAGGAGTTCGTCGCAGAAGCGGGCCATTTCGTGAGAGTTCGGCCTAGGCGGCTGCCGGGGTGACCCGAGCAATCTCGTCGCAAGAAGAATGTGGTAACGCGCGGCCTTGAATCTGGCGTCTACCTCGCCGTTTCGGAATAGGTATTCCAGTCTGTACAGGGCTGAAGCCGCCAGGTAGTAAGGCTCCAAACGATGATCCGGGGCAAAGATATTCGTGCCGACCGTGGCCAGAAGCGCGCGAAAATTCCGCGTCGTCCTGTGCGGTTCCTCCAGGACTAGCGCCGCGTACGCCCTGATGAGATTTGGCAGCGTCACGACCCTTGTCTTCTCGATTCCAGGCACAGTGTTGTACTGACGCGAGCGACGTTCGTAGTAGAGGCGCCTGGCTTCTTCAAAGCTGCCAAAGAAGACCTCCAGCTTCTTCTGAAAATCGTTTAGGGCAAGCAGTTGTTCTTCCTTGACTTGTGTCTGACGATTGGTGGCCTTGACGATAGACGCAATCAATTCTTCGTCTTGGGTCGCAATGAGCCTCAGCGGAATCAGAACTGTGTCGTCGATCTGGCCCCGCTGGTCGAACAGCACGTGGCTCGTCTGACATCCGTTCACGATCTGGTAGTCCTCGATGTGAAATCTGTTCCCTGTCGCCCGCAGGGTCTTGGCAATAATCGTCACACCGTTGTTCATCAACGCGAATCGAGGTCTCTGCTGTACTGACTCGAGCGTGCCTCGAATCTCAGTGTTCACAGCGTTGTAGTCCTGCCAATCTCTGACGTTCTCGTAGAAGATGCTCTTGACCAGTATGCCCGTCTCGTCTTGGAGCAACGAGAGAAACTCCGAAGCGGGCAGTAACCCGAGGTAAGCCTCGGCTACGCCAGGGATTTCTGGCAAAGCCGTTCTCGCGCTGAATGTGATATCCCGAGAGATCGCGTTCTTGGTTTGGTTGTACAGCCGCTGAATTGCGTCTGCATCGAGGTCAATGAACTCCACATCACGAAAGAGTCTCGTCCCTCGAAGATCATCGACGACCACCTGTTGGCGGGCAACAAGGTTTGCATCGTTGACCCATCTTCCAGTCGTAACGTAGTACAGGCGGCAGGTTGGATTCCCTCTTGTGAACTTTGGGCTGAGCGCGTAAATCGCGCTCATAACTGCCGCTGCGTCCCTAACGGCGTCGTTCCTTGGCAGTTGCGGAGTATCCCGAAAGAAGTCGTTGACGCCAAAGCCAAACGTGCCGATCTTGGCCCCGTCGAAGGCCGCCGACCGTTCCGCTTGCACGAACACGAACGTCACGTCCAAGTATCCATTCGTCTCGGCGAGTTCATTCACAAGCTCGGAGTCGGTCACGAGCGAGCCATTGACAACGATCGCTATCGCATCGATCCCAGTGTCGCCCCCGGCGCCAGTTACGAGGTCGGCGGTATCAAAGGTATCGGCCAAGTGCCGCGACGTGGCTAGGTAGGCCGCGAAGTGCTCAAACCGGGTTTCCTCGGGCAGTTGATCAAGCTGGTTCTCGCTGGAGAACTCCGCCATCAGTGCCGCCGTGATGCGATCCATTCTGTGTGCCCTCATCTGAGAGAGAATCCTCGCTTCCGCTGCCTAACGCGCGCGGTCAGTGGCCGGAGGGCGAGCAACGCGAGCCCCCGGCCCACTGCACTGCGGGGTTAGAAAGCCTGCTGCCACAGGCCATCATCGTACGACTCCATCTCGCGGCGGAGCCGAGCATAGAGCGCGTCGAGCTCTTTTCCAAGCTTCTTGTCCGTTGCGTGATTCGCCTCGGCCGCCACGTAGCCCAGTAGCTCATCGAGATCGCCGAGTGTGTATCGGACCACGCGCCTCCCACCGACGAGCTGCGCCCGGCGGAGCGCAGCTGTCAGGTCGGGACCGGCAAACGTGTGCTCGAGCACCAACTGCCGGTCACGCGGCCCAAAGCTCACCGCGACCTTCTGGCCTTCCTTGATCTTCTTCCGCATCACCACAGCTTTCAACGCTCCGAATCAGGCGAG
This sequence comes from Candidatus Rokuibacteriota bacterium, assembly GCA_030647435.1. Taxonomy (NCBI): domain Bacteria; phylum Candidatus Rokuibacteriota; species Candidatus Rokuibacteriota bacterium. The sequence goes on along the minus strand of JAUSJX010000006.1, from coordinate 66,710 downwards.
GCGGGCGCCGAGATACTGCCGGCTGGGCTCGCGCGCCGCGCCCGCCGTCGCCTGCATGCGGGGGTTAGGCTCGCCGCCCTCACAGCTCGTATCCCATCTTGACCCAGTAGCGCCAATCCTCCACCCCTTGCTGCGTCCGCTTGTGCGTGGCGCTGATAGGTCTTAGTTGGGCCAGCGGCACCGCCAATCTATCCTTCTCCCAGCGGATGGTGACGAACATCTCGTGCTCGCATTCGTCCTCGCTGGGCATCCCGACGACCTGTACCTCATCCTTGACGCGCAGGGGGGAGATCGCACGCTTGGCGGTACACGTCGCCGTGAACGGAACTTTGAGCTGCTCTTGGAGGTAGTAGTACCAGCCCATCGCCCGCTCGTGAGTATCGTAGGCATCGACGACGATCTCCATCGCGATGCGGCGCTCCCGCTCCCGCTCACACCTCGGCTTGACCACGAGATCCTCCAACGACCAGGGGAACCACGAGCCTAACAATCTTGGCGTTCAGGTGGCGACCCGAGCGCTAGCGAGGAACGTGTCAGGTGCAACGCCGCAATCGGCAGCTTCACGCCGACGAGGAACATCGCACTCACCCGAGTGGCTCCATCAGCTCAAGTCGATTCCCGAAAGGATCGGCGACGTACACCCGATCATAACCCTCAAGTGTGTCGTCGAGGACATCGACGCCGGCCTGACGAAGACGCTCCACCAAAAGCCCAAGGTCGCGCACGAGCAGGGCCGGGTGCGCCTTCCGCGCAGGACGACAGTCTGCCTCCACGCCAAGATGGATCTTCACTGCGTCGCCCTCGAACCAGACCCCACCGCGTTTGGCAAGTTCTTCAGGCTTGGTCCTCTCGGGGATGCCCAAGAGCCCAGAGTGAAACTTCCTCGCCTCCTCCTCGCGGCCGCTCGGCATCGCGAGCTGAACATGGTCGATTCCCACGATCGTCATTGTTTCCATCTCTCGTCTGCCGAACGCCGGGTATCAGCCGCGGCGCGGAGCGCCGTCGGCTGCATGCCGTGGTTAGGCGCCCTCCGGCAACTGACATCCAAAGATCTGACCGTAGCGCACGATAGGCTCATCAACGCGGGCCAAGCGCAGAGCATGCCAGGAGAGGACTTGGTTCGCCGTGAGAACCGGGCGCCCGAGGGCTTCTTCGAGAGCCTGGATCGCGCCGATCGCGCGCAACCCTCCCCCGCCAATGAATACCACCTCGGCCGTATCCGGCACGTGCGTGTATACCCATTCGTACACGTGGACCGGCTGCACACTCAGCTGGTCCCGTGATAAGCCTGCTGCAGCGGTACTGTAAACGACCTCGAGGCCCGCTCTCCGAAAGTAGTCGGCTCCCAACTGGTCGAGTTCCGCCGGGAACCACGGCGGATGGATCAACGCTAGCCGCCGCACCTGGAGCGCACGTAGCGCCAATGCGACTGACGGACACGGGATGACCACAGGGATGCCGTGCGTTCGCGTCTCCAAGCGCCTTTTCAGCGACGCGTCGCCATCTGGGCCAACGAGATAGCTGCTGCTTGTGAAAGCGTAGGCGATCACGCTCAACGGAGCAGCTGCAAGTAGTTCGGCGGCCTCATCGACGTGCGGTGGCTCGGCGAAGGCGCGGACTGCGTCAAGGCCGATCGGAGGCGGCTCTGACCCGCTGCGCCAGCCCAGCGGGACGCGGGCGGCATGAATCGAAACGCTTTCCGGCGCCATCGCCCGAAACTCACCCTCGGGCACGATATCGTTGTGCGGCGTGAGGAGCCCGACTCGGCCGCGCGACCCCCACCCGTCCGGCTGCCACATAGTAACCGCCTGTGTCACCTCAAAAGCGCCCAACGCTCAGTATCTTGAACTGCGTTATCTGACTGCGTAGTTCTGTATAGCACGACGAACGAGGCCGGCCGAGCTCCGTCGGCACCCGCGTTTCCGCGAATTTGCAGGGCACGCCATCGTTCCCTTGCCGTGATACACCGCGAGGCGCTGCACGATATCACCTGGGCCTCCGCGGCCAGCCCGATGTGTTTCCCGGCCTCTGGGCCGGGATTTCCGATATGGACCCATTTTCTCTTCCCTCTTACGCTGCTGAGTGAGCCGCGCGCCCTCCGAACCAGCCAGGAGCCTCGGGGGCCGCGTCTTGTCGCGGCAGTTGAGCCATGATCCCTCGCTGCGTTGACCCGTGATATCGGATACCCGGGCTCAGTTCTTCTTGAGGCGCACGTCCTCGAGGGGCGCCGACCAGGGGTAGGGATCGATCAGCATGAGCGCGGGCTCCGCGACACGCGGGCCGACACCGCTCGGCCAGATGTACTCGTAGATGGGCCCGAAGCGGACGCGCTCGTGGAGGAGCCGCTGGATCTGGTGCAGGATCGCCTCGCGCTTCTTCCGGTCGGTCTCGCGGGCCTGCTGCTTGTAGAGCGCGTCGATGTCGGGATAGCCGCCGTAGGCGAAGGCGCCGTCGCTCGGCACGAGCTCTGCCATACGCGAGGCGGCGTTGCCGTACACCGCGTTGATGCAGACGCACAGCCCGTGAAGCTTCTTCGAGGCCAGCGCCGAGTAGAAGGCCGCGCGCTCCATCGTCCGCAGCTTCGTCTTGATCCCGACAGTCCCGAGCATTCCCCCGATCGCCTCTGACATCGAGAAATAAGGAGGCCACGGGTACAGATCGCCGGCGTCGAAGCCGTTCGGGTAGCCCGCCTCGGCCAGGAGCTGTTTCGCCTTGGCGGGATCGTACGCGTAGGGTTCGAGGGGAAGCGCGAAGTCGAACTTTCTCGGCACGATGCTGCCGGTGAGCCGCGAGGCTCCGAGATTCTCCGCCTCGTTCAGCGCGCGGCTGTCGATGGCATGCATGGCGGCCAGCCGCACCCGCCGGTCGTGCCAGGGTGACTTGGGATCCCACTGGTCGAGGAAATCCACGTAGAAAGTCCCGATGCCTCCGGAGAAGGCGAGCTTGAGAACGGAATCGCGCTTCACATCCTGCGCCTGCGGGCCATCCAGGAGATACGCGAGATCCACCTCGCCCCTCTTCAGCATGGCCATCCGGGTGGTGGCCTCCGGGACGCTCTTGTAGACCAGCCGCTTCACCGAGGGGACTTTCCGCCAGTAGCCTTCGTACGCTTCCATGACAAGCTCGACGCCGGGCGTGTTGCTCACGAACTTGTAGGGCCCGAGGCCGATCGGGTGCTTCTTGAAGCCGTCGGCGCCGACCTGCTCGAAGTACTTCTTGGGCACGACCCAGCCCGCCCCGGTCGCCAGCGTGCCGTAGTAGGCCATGAAATCCGGAAAGGGCTCGTGCAGCTGAAAGCGGATCCGGTAGGGATCCACGATCGTGACGTCCCGGACTCTCTCCTGGAGGGTCTTGGCGCCTGCGCCCCTGGTCCGATGGAAGCTGAACTTCACGTCCTCGGCAGTGAAGGGATCACCGTTGTGGAACCGGAGGCCCTCGCGCAGCTTGAACTCGTAGACGCGCTGGTCCGCGCTCACCGTCCACGACTCGGCCAGGCTCGGCGTCAACTGGTTGCCGGGCATGGGCTTGACGAGCGCGTCGTGGAGCGCGTACAGGACCCAGAAGGGCGTGATCACGCCCACGACAGACTCGCCCGGGTCGAACCAGGCCGGCGCCAGCGTCACATACAGCGCCCAGCGCATCTCTCCCTCCGGCTTGGCTTGGGCCGACGCCGGGGCGACGGAGCCACCCGCGGGGAGCACGCACAGCAAGAGCAGACAAGACAGGGCGAGCGTCCGTTTACCTTTCATGTCCGAGCCTCCCTTTCATGGCGCCGCGGCGATCCTGCCAGATCGCGGCGGCCGCGTCAAACGCGAAGCTCGGCGGGTCCCCTTTTCTTCCATGGGCGGCCATGCTATAGGTTCCGGACGGTCCACCGCCGACCTCTCAAGCGGGCGCACATCTCACAGGAGGGCACGATGATCGGCGCTTCCCACTACCGCATCGGCGGCGATCGGCTCGCCGCGGGAGCTGGACACTTCGTGGCAGACGTTCGCGCGCCCGGCATGCTCCACGCGGCGGTGCTTCGCTCGCGCCACGCCCACGCCCGGCTGGTCGGGATCGACGCCAAGCGGGCGCTCGAGCTGCCCGGTGTCCGCGCCGTGCTCACGGTCGCCGACGTGCCCGAAGCCGCCGTCATCCCGAACCGCGTGGGAGCGCCGCCCGGAACCGAGCGCTATCTCCAGCCCGCGATCGCCCGCGGCGTCGTCCGGTACGTGGGCGAGCCGGTGGCCCTCGTCGTAGCCGATGATCGCTACGTCGCGGAGGACGCGCTCGAGCTGATCGACGTCGTCTACGATCCCCTGCCCGTCTGCGCAACCGTGGCGGGGGCGCTCGCGCCCGGCGCGCCGCTCCTCTTCCCCCGCACCGAGTCCAACAATGTCGCGGTGATCGCGATGCGGGTCGGCGACGTCGACGCGGCGCTCGCCGCGGCGGCCGTGGTCATCCGCGAGCGGTTCGTCTATCCCCGGCAGACCGCGGCGGCCCTCGAGACGCGGGGGCTCGTCGCCGTGCCGCCGGATCCCGCCGGCGGCGAGCTCCACCTCATCGGATCGACCAAGTGCATCCACATCAACCGGAGCATCCTGGCCCCGATCTTCGGGATCCCGCTCGGGGCCCTTCGCCTGACCGAGGTGGACGTGGGCGGCGGATTCGGCGTGCGCGGCGAGCTCTACCCGGAGGACATCCTGGTGCCGCTCGCGGCCATGAAGCTCGGCCGCCCCGTTCGGTGGATCGAGGAGCGCCGCGAGAGCCTGATGGCGACGAACCACGCGCGCCAGGTCGAGTACCAGGTCGAGATGGGCTTCGACGGAGCCGGGCGCATCCTCGGCCTGCGGGCCCTGATCTTTGCCGACATCGGCGCGTACGTGAGAACGGCGGCCCTGGTGCCCGCGGAATTCGGCGCCGCGCTCTTCCCGGGTCCGTATCGCGTGCCCAGCTATGCGTGCGATCTCTGGTCGGTCGTCACCAACAAGACGCCGGCGGGGACGCTCCGCTCCCCCGGGCGCCCCGAGTGCAACTTCGCCCGCGAGCGCCTGATGGACCTCGGGGCCGCCCGGCTCGGGCTCGATCCGGCGGAGATCCGGCGGCGCAACCTGATCCGCGCCGACGAGATGCCCTACGATTGCGGCACCAAGTCGTTCGGCGCGAACACCGTCTACGACTCGGGCGACTACCCGGCGCTCTTCGACGAGCTGCTGCGCCGCCTGGACTACGATCGGGCGCGCGCTACGCTGGCGGCGCACAACGCGCGGCCGGGGCCGCGGCGGGGGATCGGGCTCTGCGTATACGTGGAGAAGACCGGCCTCGGGCCGTTCGAGACCGCCCATCTCGAGGCACGGGCCGACGGGCGGTTCACCGTCGACACCGGCGCCTCGTCCATGGGGCCCGGGCTCGAGACGGTGCTCGCGCAGATCCTGGGCGAGACCCTCGGCGTGACAGCCGACCGCTTCGAGGTCCGCCACGCCGATACGTCCAACGTCGAGAGCGGCGTCGGCACGTACGGCTCGCGCGGCACGGTGACGGCGGGGAATGCCGTCGCCATGGCCGCGGCGAAGCTCGTCGACGAGGCGACGTCGAGGGCGGCCGTCAAGTGGGGCGTGCCGGAGGCCGAGGTCGGGTACGCCGCCGGAACGCTTGAGGCGCCCGGGCGACGCATGACGCTCGGCGAGCTGGCCGCCGAGCGACGGCTTGCCGTGGGCGCCTCGTTCAACGTGCCGAAAATCACGTATGCGGGCTGCGCGGTCGGGGTGATCGCCGACGTGGACATCGAGACCGGCGCCGTGCGCCTCGCGCGCGTCGTGATCGGCGCCGACGTCGGCCGCGCCGTCAACCCCGCCCTGGTCGACGCGCAGCTCGTCGGCGGCGTCGCCTTCGGCATCGGCAACACGCTGCACGAAACGCTCGAGTACGACGCCGGCGGGCAGCTTCTCTCGGGCACGCTCATGGACTACGCCCTGCCGTATGCGCAGGACGTCCCGCCCGTGGACGGCTTCTACCAGGAAGTCAGGGCGACGACGAACCCGCTCGGCCTCCGGGGCTTGGGCGAGTGCGGCAACCCGGGCCTGGGCGGCGCCATCGCCAACGCCGTCTGTGACGCGCTCCGCGACCGGGGAGTCGGCATCACGGTCCTTCCGCTGACTCCCGCGCTGGTGTTCGCCGCGATCCGGGACACGGTCGGCCCTTGACAGCCGATAGATAGTAGACGCTGGAGACCATGATGCCGGCCGAGCCAGAGAAAGACGCCCCCGCCCCCACCCCCGGCATCCCGGAGCGCGCCGTGCCGGCGAAACCGGATACGCGCGAGCCGGCCGCCCCTGCCCGCGTGCTCTCCATCCACGCGCATCCGGACGACCAGGAGTTCACCGTGGGCGGCACGCTGGCGAAGTGGGCGCGGGCAGGCAGCCATGTCGTCACGGTGTGCATCACCAGCGGCGGCGCCGGCTCCAACGAGCACACGCCGCCGGACATGACGCGGGAGGCGCTCGTGCCGATCCGCGAAGAGGAGCAGCGGCAGGCCTGCCGCGTGCTCGGCGTCTCCGAGGTGGTCTTCCTCGGCTACGAGGACGGCACGCTCGAGCCCTCGCTCGCGCTGCGGCGGGAGCTGACGCGGGTCATCCGCCGCCACCGTCCGGACGCGGTGGTGTGCGGCGATCCGACGGTGCGCTACTACGGCGCCATGTACATGAATCATCCGGACCATCGCGCCGCGTCCGACGCCGCCCTCGACGCCGTGTTCCCCTCGGCCGAGACGAGGCTCATCTTCCCGGAGCTTCTCGACGAGGGGCTCGCGCCGCACAAGGTCCGGGCGGTGTTCATCCACGGCTCGGAGTCGCCCGACACCTTCATCGACATCTCGGAGGTTCTCTCGGTCAAGCTCGCCGCCCTCAAGGAGCACCGCACCCAGATGGGCACGTGGGATCCGACCGAGATGATCACCGGGTGGGCGCGCATGCAGGGCGCCCCGCGGGAGCTGGAAGCGGCGGAGTCCTTCCGGCTCATGCGCCTCCACGAGCCGTGAGCCGCTCACCCCGCAGGCGGCTCAAAAAGGTCCAGATGCGAGGCGGCGCCCGACGGCCGCACGCGAGGCGTACTCCCCGTACGTTGAGCGTGTGGCCGAGGGCGTCAACGAAGCAGATGGGCCTTTTTCAGCCGCCTGCTAGAGAACGGCGGACTTCAGCGAGCGGCTCGACTTGAAGCGGGGCACGCGCGTGGCTGGGATCTTGATGGCCGTGCCCGTGCGCGGGTTCCGGCCGTTGCGCTCGGCGCGCTTGCTGACCATGAAGGTGCCGAAGCCGCCGATCGTGACGCGGCGGCCCCTCTTGAGCGCGTCGAAGACGCTCACGAAGAAGGCGTCCAGCGCCCGCTCGGCCGACACCTTGCTCCCGCCAGAGGCCTTGGCCATGGCGGACACCAGATCGGCTTTGGTCATGGCCCTCCCTCTCTACTCGAAAGCCCCGCGCGAAGTCAAGGTGGTTACCTGCTCCAGCACCCGGAAGAGGCTGTCGGCCGTGAACGGCTTCTCGAGCACCGGCACCTGCTCGGCCTCCAGGAACTGCCACGCCGACGGGTTGGCGGTATCCCCCGTCATGAAGACGAAGCGCTTCGCCAAAGCGGGCTGCTCGCGAACCACCGCGCGGTAGAAGTCCTCGCCGCTGCCGTCCGGCATCCGGATGTCCGTGAGCACGACGTCGAAGCGGGCCGCGCGCACGCGCTCGAGGGCCGAGCGCCCGGTGGAGGCAACCTCCACCTGCCAGCCCGTGTCCTTCAACAGCGCCATCACGAGGTCCACCATGCCGGGCTCGTCGTCCACGACGAGGGCGCGCCGGCCGAAGCCGTACACGCCGGCCTGGAGCGGCGAGACCGTCTGGCGCGCCGGCTCGGCCTGCGCGGCGGACGGCAGCTCGACGGTGAACACGGTGCGGCCGGGCACACTCTCGACGGTGAGCCGCCCGCCGTGCTGCTGGACGATGCCGTAGGACACGGAGAGCCCGAGCCCCGTCCCCTCGCCCACCTTCTTCGTCGTGAAGAAGGGCTCGAAGATGCGCGGCATGACCTCGGGCGCGATGCCGGAGCCGTTGTCCTCGAACTCGACCACCACCCACGACCGGCCGCTCTCCGTCCGCTCGCGGGCCCGGACGCGGATCGTGTCGCCCGCGCCGCCCGTCATGATGGCGTGCTCCGCGTTGAGCAGGAGATTCAGGAACACCTGCTGGAGCTGGTGCACGTCGCCTTCCGCGGGCGGCACGCCGGGGGCGTGGTCGAGCTCGAAGCGGATACCCGAGAGACGCAGCCGCGTCGCGCGCAGCGTCATGGTCTGCTCGATGACGGCCGGCAGGTCCACGGGGGCGCGCTCGGGCTTGCGCTGGCGCGAGAAGAGCAGCAGGCCCTGGACGATCTTCGCCATGCGCTCGCCCTGCGCCACCATCATCTCGAGGGGGCCGCGGACATCGGCGGGCAGCGGCTTGCCCTTCAGCAGCTGGCCGTAGCCGATGACGACGGACAGCGGATTGTTGAGCTCGTGGGCGACGCCCGAGACGAGCTGGCCGACGGCGGACAGCTTGCCCGCCTGCACCAGCTGCGCCTGCGTCTCCTGCAGCTGGCGGACGCGCGAGGCCAGCTCGTCGTAGAGGCGGCTGTGCTCGATGGCTAGCGCCGCGGGCGCCGCCAGCGTCGCCAGCCGGTCCAGGTCGTCGGGGACGAAGCGGCGCTCCTCCTTCCCGAGGTAGGCGACCGACAGCGCGCCGATGACTTCCCCGCGGATCATCAGCGGATAGGCGATCGTCGCCCCGAGCAGGTCGCGGCGCTCCGGCGTGAGCATGCGGCGCATGCGCCCCGACCACGAGGCGTAGTCGTTGACCAGCACGCCCTCGCGCTTCGCCGCCGCCAGCCCCAACGCCCCCTCGCCCATCGCGATGGACTGCCCGAGCTCTCCCGCGACGAGCCGGTGGCCCGCGCGAATGACCAGGCGATCCTCGCCTTCGGCCCGCAAGCCGACCAGGGCCAGGTCGGCGTCGAACATCTCCGCCGCGTTGCGGGCGATCAGGTTCAGCCGCTCCTCGAGGGTGAACGGCACGAGGATCTGTTCGACGACTTCGCGGATGCTTTCGACATGGCGCAGCCGCTGACGCGTCTGCTCGTACAGGCGCGCGTGGTCGAGCGCCAGCGCGGCCTGGTCCGCGAAGGTCTGGAGCAGCGCCGTCTCGACGTCCGTGAAGCGCCGGCCCGTCCGATCCGCGATGGAGAGCGCCCCGATGACCCGGCCCTCGACGCGGAGCGGCACGGTCAGGAACGCGCCGAGGCCGGAGGTTTCCGCCCGGCTGCGCATCTCCTCGGTCAGGAGGATGCGCGAGTCGTGCAGCACGTCGGCCGTCACGACCGGGAGCCCATCGGCCACAGCCCGGCCCGTGACGCCGTAGCCGGCCGGCACGACGTGGCCGTAGGGAGCGTGGACCCCGCCGGCCTGTCCCTGTGCGATCACCATCAGCGAGCCGTCGGGCTGGACGAGACGGAAGCCCGAGGAGCGGCCGCGGAGGACCGGCAGGACGCTGCCGACGATCCGCTGGGCGATGTCGCTGACGTCCAGGCTGCCCGTGAGCGTCTGGGCGACGCGCGCGATCTCCTCGGCTTCGTGCTGACGCCGCGTCGCCTCGCCGTAGAGCCGCGCGTTCTCCATCGCCAGCGCTGCCTGGTCCGCGAAGGCCTGCAGGAGCGCCGCGTCGGCGTCGGAGAATTCGCGGACGACGCCGGAGGCGATGAGCAGGACCCCGATCAACTCCCCCTTGGCGCGGAGCGGCACTGCCAGGAGCGCGCGCGTGCCGGACTGCTCGAGCCGCAACCTGAGGTCGTCGGTCAGCGCCAGCGCCGGGTCCGCGAAGATATCGCTTGTGGAGACGGCCCGCCCCTCGGCGATCACGCGGACCGCGAGGCCGATGCCGGGCTCGATCACGTGGCCGGGCTTGAAGTGGGCCGCCGCCGGGCCCGTCCAGGCGATGGCCTCGAGCGTCCCGTCGGGGCGCAGGAGGCGCAGGCCTGCCGAGTCCACCCCGAAGATGGGCAGGACGCTCTTCACGACCCGGTCGGCGACCTCGGAGATGTCGAGGCTCTCGGTGAGCATGCGGGCGCCGTCCGCCAGCTCCTCGGCCTCCCGGCGGCGGCGCGTCGCCTCGGCGAAGAGCCGCGCGTTGCGCACGGCCACGGCGGCCTGCGAGGCGAAGGACGTCAGGATCTCGCGGTCGTCCTCGGCCGGCAGGTCCTCGCGGGGCAGGTTGAGGGTCAGCACGCCGAGGAGATCGTCGCCCGACACGACCGGGACGCCGACGAAGGAAAAGAGCCCGTGCGCGGCCGCCCACTGCTGGGACTGGATGCGCGGGTCGCGCGTGACGTCCTCGATGAACAGAGCCTGCCGGTGGCTGGCAACCCAGCCCGTGCCCCCCTTGTCGAACGGCAGCGCCGACGGCAGATCGTCGGCGGAGATGGACGGGTCGGATGACCAGGCGCGGCGCACCAGACACCCGCGCGCGGCGTCCACCTCCCAGAAGACCACGTTGCGCGCGCCGGTCAGCTGGGCGAGGGCGAGCGTAATCTGCTTCAGGAGCGGCTCGAGGTCGAGCTGCTGCGAGAGCGCCGCGTTGACGTCGGCCAGCGCGCGAAGGCGCCGCTGGCGCGCGTCGAGCTCCATCTGGGCCTGCCGCCGCGCTTGCAGGGCGCGGTTGAAATGCTCGGCGAGCTCCGCCAGCTCGTCCCCCGTGGACACCGTGATGGGCGGCCCTTGCGCCGACTCGAGGTCGCGGGTGCCGCGGATGAGCGCGCGCACGGAGCCGTGCATCCGGTTGCCGATGAGCCAGGCGACCAGGAGCGCCACCATCGTGGCCGCGCCGAGGCCGAGCAGGTCACGCTTGAACCGACCGGCCGCGGGCGAGTAGGCGACGCGGCTCGGGACCGCGGCCATGACGAGCCACGCTGCCCTGTCCATTCCGGCCGCGCCGGCCAGGTGAGGCGCGCCGCTCGGCGAAGTCCACTCGGCCGTGCCGCTGGTCCGGCGGAGCAGCGGCCCCGCCTCGGGAACACCGCCCAGGTGGCGATCGAAGAACTTGTCCGGGCTGGCCGAGCGGGCCAGGACGGCGCCGCCGGGGGCCACGATGGCGACCGACTGCCCACGGCTGAGCGGCAGCGCGGTGAGATAGCGAGAGAGGGTCTCGAGGTCGATCCCGGCGCCGACGACCCCGACGATCCTGCCCCGGCGGTCCTGAACGGGGACCATCAGGAGCACCACCTGCCGCTGGTCCGTGGAACTCCTCTGCGGTGCCGTCACCTCCGGCTCGCCCCGCCGCAAGACCGCGTCGAGGACATCTCGGGCGATGAATGTCGCCTCGGGCACGCGCGGGCCGCTCGCGGCCAGCACGCGCCCGTCGACGCCGGCGGCGACGAAGCGATGCATGAAGGGGTGCTGCACCCGGACGCGGACGGCGAGGGCCTCGAGGTCGGAGTCCTGGATACGGTCGAGCGTCCGAAAACTGGCGAGCGCGAGGAGGCTCTCGGTCTCACCGCTCAACACCTCGTCGAGCTGGGCGGCGACGAGGCGTGCCACGTCGAGCTGGTTCTGGTGGGCCAGGCGGCGGCCCTCCGACAGATCGCTCCAAAACTTGAAGGCCGCGGCCGCCAAGAGCGGCAGCAACACGGCCAACACCAGGACCGCGAGCTTCGTCCGGATCGTCAGGCGCATGAGCGAGCCCGCTCTCGGGCCCTCGGCTAGTATAGCGCAGAGCCTGTCGTATAATGCCTGCATGCCGCGCGGTCTTTCGCTCGATCTGTCCGCCTTCGTCCTGATCGCGCTGGCCGTGGTGGCCACCGGCGTCGCCTACTGGAAGGACCCCGGCCTGCCCCTGCTCGGGGCGAAGAGCGGGCTCAGCATGGTCTGGTTCATCCTGCCGCGGCTCATCCCGGCCCTGATCCTGGCCGGGATGCTTCAGGTGATCATTCCCGAGGAGACCGTGGCGCGCTACTTCGGCCGGCAGTCCGGCATCGGCGCGATCCTCATGGCGTCGGCAGCCGGCGTGCTGACGCCCGGCGGCCCCATGGTCAGCGTGCCGCTCCTCGTGGTGCTCGCGAACTCCGGCATGGCGCTCGGCCCGCTCGTGGCCTACATGACGTCCTGGTCGCTCTTCGGCGTCCAGCGGATCATCGCCTGGGAGGCGCCGCTCATGGGGTGGCGCTTCGTCCTCGTGCGCACCATCCCGAGCCTGGCCTTCCCGGTGATCGCGGGCTGGCTGGTGAAGCTCTACTACCACGAGTAGCCGCGTGGCCTTCGACGATCTCCGCGAGTTCGTCGCCCACCTCGACAAGACCGGGCACCTCAAGCGCGTGCGCGCCCGCGTCTCCCGCGACCTCGAGATCGCCGAGATCGCGGACCGCGTCTCGAAGGGCCCGGCGGAGCGCAACCAGGCCCTGCTGTTCGAGAGCGTCGAGGGGTTCGACACGCCGGTGCTCATCAACGCTTTCGGCTCGCCGGATCGCATGGCGGCGGCGCTCGGCGTCGAGCACCTGAACGAGCTGTCGGCGCGGGTCGCGAAGCTCTTCGACATGAAGATGCCGGGCACGCTCGTCGACAAGCTCAAGAAGCTCGGCGACCTCTTCGACGTCGCGAAAGCCGGCCCCAAGCGCGTGCGCTCCGCGGCGTGCCAGGAGGTCGTCGAGACGGAGCGTCCGAGCCTGGCGACCCTGCCCGTGCTGCGCTGCTGGCCGGGGGACGCGGGGCGCTTCATCACGCTTCCGATGGTCTTTACGAAGGACCCTGTGAGCGGGGCGCGCAACGTGGGCATGTACCGGCTCCAGGTGTTCGACGATCGCACGCTCGGCATGCACTGGCAGATCCACAAGGGCTCGGCCGAGCACCAGCGGCTCGCGGAGGAGCGGAGCAAGCCGATGGACGTCGCCATCGCGCTGGGCGGCGACCCCGCCTCGATCTACTCCGCCTCGGCCCCGCTGCCTCCGGGCATAGACGAGATGGTCTTCGCGGGGTGGCTGCGCGGATCCGGCATCCCCATGGTGCAGGCCAAGACGGTGGACCTCGAGGTGCCCGCCGAGGCTGAGATCATCCTCGAGGGCACAGTGGATCCAGCCGAACGGAGGATCGAAGGGCCCTTCGGCGATCACACGGGCTACTACTCGCTGGCGCGGGACTACCCGGTCTTCCACTTGAAGGCCGTCACGCGCCGCAAGCAGCCGATCTATCCCACGACCATCGTGGGCCGGCCGCCGCAGGAGGACTACTGGCTCGGCAAAGCGACCGAGCGCATCTTCCTGCCCATCATCCGGCTCATGCTGCCCGAGGTCGTGGACATGAACATGCCCGCGGAGGGTGTCTTCCACAACCTCGTCATCGTCTCGATCAAGAAGCGGTATCCCGGCCAGGCGCGCAAGGTCATGTACGCCCTCTGGGGGCTCGGGCTCATGATGCTGGCCAAGAACATTCTCGTCGTCTCCGACCACGTCGACGTCCAGAACCTCTCCGAAGTCGCCTGGCGCGCCACGGGCAACGTGGACGCCAAGCGCGACATCGTCATCGTGGACGGGCCGATGGACGACCTCGACCACGCGGCGCTCCGCCACCGCTTCGGCGGCAAGATGGGCATCGACGCGACGGAAAAGACCGCGGACGACGGCATCGGCCAACCGTGGCCCGAGGAGATCGTCATGAGCGAGGAGATGCGCTCGCTCGTGACGAAGCGCTGGCAAGAATACGGCCTGTAGTGCCCAGCACGTTTCGCAACTTCCTGGACGCGATCAAGTTCGAACACACCGTCTTCGCCCTGCCCTTCGCCTACGTGGCGATGGTCCTGGCGGCGGACGGCTGGCCGGCTTGGCGCGTGGTGGTGTGGGTGACGCTGGCCATGACGGGTGCGCGGACGCTCGCGATGAGCGTCAACCGTCTGGCCGACCGGCTGGTCGACGCGGCCAATCCGCGCACCGCGCGGCGCCACCTGCCCACGGGGCTCCTGGCGCCCTGGCACATGCTGCTGGCGGCCGTCGCCTCCGGCGCGCTCCTCGCCCTCTCCGGGTGGATGCTCAACCCGCTCTGTCTCAAGCTGGCGCCCTGGGCCGCCCTCTTCCTGATCGGCTACTCCTACACCAAGCGCTTTACCTGGACGAGCCACTGGATCCTCGGGTTCACCGACGGCATCGCGGCCGCGGGAGGCTGGATCGCCGTGAGCGGGGTGTTCGCTCCGCCCACGTTCGTGCTCTGGTTCGCGCTGACGGTCTGGATCGCCGGCTTCGACCTGATCTACGCCTGCCAGGACGTGGACTTCGACAGGCGTGCCGGGCTCCATTCCTTCCCCGCGCGCTTCGGTATCGCCCCCGCGCTTCACGCCGCCAAGGTCTGCCACGTGCTGACGGTCGTCGCCTTCGGCGCGCTCGGCTGGACGATGGGGCTCGGCTGGCTCTACTGGGCGGGCGTGGTCGTCGTGGCGGGCCTGTTCGTCTACGAGCATTCGCTGGTCTCGCCGACGAATCTCTCGCGGCTCGACGTCGCCTTCTTCAACGTCAACGGGTATATCGCGCTGATCCTCTTCGCCGCCGTCCTGGGCGGGAGGCTCTTCTGAGCGTCGGACTCGGCGAGGGCCCGGGCAAGGCGCGCTTCGTCAGCGAGATGTTCTCGCGCATCGCGGGACGTTACGACCTGATGAACGGCCTGATGACCTTCGGCATGCACCACGCGTGGCGGCGGGCAGCCGCGCGCGAGACCATCCCCTCTCCCGACGGGCCGGGCCTGGACCTGGCGACGGGCACGGGCGACCTGGCGCTCGAGCTGGGCCAGATCCACCCTCACCGGACCATCGTGGGCGCGGACTTCGCCCACGGAATGCTGACGATCGCCGAGGAGAAGCGCCGCGCGGAGGACACGGGCAGCCGCATCCGGCTGGTCGAGGCCGACGCGCTCTCCCTGCCCTTCGAGGCGCGCACCTTCGCGTTCGTGACCTCGGCCTTCCTCCTGCGAAACCTCGCCGATCTCCGGCAAGGGCTCGCGGAGATGCGCCGCGTTTCGCGCCCCGGCGGCCGCGTCGTCGCGCTCGAGATCACGCAGGCCGACCTGCCCGGCTGGGCGCCCCTCTTCCGCGCCTACTTTCACCACGTCGTGCCGCGCGTGGGGGCGCTCGTGGGCGGCGACCGCGAGGCCTACACCTATCTCCCGCAGTCGGTGGACCGCTTCCTCACGCCGCCCGAGCTCTCCGCGCTCATGGAGGCAGTCGGCCTCCGCGGCGTCAAGTACCGCCGCCTCGGTCTCGGCACCGTCACCATCCACACCGGCATCGCGTGAGACGGGGTCAGGTTGACCCCCGACGTCGCGACCGCCGCGTCCAAGTTGCGCACGACGGCCGACGGCTCGACGATGTCTCCAAGCATCATGGGCACCTCCTACTCCTTGATCACCTGGCCATACGCTGGCTTCATCGTGAGACCGGTGCCGTCGGTGAAAATCTGCTTGACCTCGATGAAGTCGTTCAGCCCGTGGTAGCCAAGCTCCCGCCCCATGCCACTTTGCTTGTACCCTCCCCAGATACCCTCGACCGGCTGGGCGTAGTTGTCCCAGATCCAGATCGTCCCCGCGCGAATTCGGCGGGCCACCCGCATCGCGCGTGGGTAGTCGGCGCTCCAGACCCCGGCCACCAGCCCGAACTCCACCGCGTTTGCCAGGTCCACCGCCTCGCTTTCATCCCTGAAGGTGGTCACCGTCACCACCGGGCCAAAAATCTCCTCCTGGCCGAGCTTGGACGCATTATCGACTCGATCGAAGATGGTGGGCTCCACGTAATAGCCGTGGTCGTAGGCGTCACCGGAGAGCTTGTGGCCGCCGGTGACCAGATCGAATCCCGCGTCCAGTCCGAGCTTGATGTAACCCTGGACCACGCGCTCCTGGCTGCCGGAGATCAGCGGCCCCATGTCGGTGGACTGTCTGGATGGATGCCCGACTTCGATCTTCCGGGTCAACTCCACCACGCGGGCAAGGAGCCGGTCGTGGATCCCATCCTGGACGAGCAGCCGAGTCGTGGCGCCACAGGCCTGGCCTGCATTGCGGAACATCCCGAGGACGGCGGCGCGGGCGGCAGCTTCCACGTCGGCGTCGTCGAAGATCAGGTAAGGGGCTTTGCCCCCCAGTTCCAGGCTGATCCGCTTCACCTCGATAGCCGCCTGGGCCGCAATCGCCTTGCCGGTGCCTGTTTCGCCGGTGAATGAGATCTTGTCCACCTTCTTGTTGACGATGATCTCCGAGCCGACGACATGCCCGGGCCCCGGGACCAGGTTCAGCACACCTTTGGGTAGCCCGGTCTGGAGCATCAGCTTCACCAATTCGTAGCCAGCCGCCGGGGTATAACTCGCCGGCTTGATTACGACGGTGCACCCGGCGGCAAGGGCCGGGGCCACTTTCCTGGCGGTCTGAGTCAAAGGGAAGTTCCAGGGGGTTATCAAACCCACCACGCCCACCGGTTCCTTGACCACGTTGATCATGGAGCCACTGGGCAGGGTGAAACTTTCTCCGTAGATCTTGCCCGCCAGCCCGGCATAAAACTCGAAGATGTCGGCCGCGGCCGCGACGTGGGGCACCGCCTGCCGTATCGGCATGCCCACTTCCAGGCTCACCACCCGTGCCAGCCGGTCAGCGTTGTCGCGGATCAGGCGAGCCGTGCGAAACAACACCTGCTCTCTGAGCTTGTAGTTGTAAATCCAGTTGCCGACATTGCTGTCGAAGGCGACGCGGGCGGCGTCAATGGCGGCGCGCGCGTCCTCCGGCGTCCCCTGCTCGGCGATGGTGGCTAGCTGGCGGATGTCTGCTGGGTTCTCTCTCTTGAATTGCTGGCCGTTCGCGGCCTTGCCCTCTTCACCGTTGATGACCAGTGGACAGTACAGTGGCAACCGAACAGAGTCATCGTCTGCGGCCATGGGTCGCTCCTTGAGTCGGTCGTGCTCGGCGCGTCCGCGGGCGTCTTTCAGCCTTGTCGCAGGGGAGATGGACTCCCCTCCCGTCTCGCGCCGATCCTGCCAGAGCGCGTCCGAAAGGTCAAACCGGAGCCTCGAAGCTGCTGTTGGTCTATGAACATGTCACCCCGTAACTGTTCCGTGAAAGTGTCACCCGATGAAGACATGGGAGACACTCACGATGAGTCAGAAGGAAACCCCGCGGATCGGGTTGCTCAAGGCCTTGGTGGCGAGGCGGGTGACGGGACGCGAGGTCGCACGCTCCAACAGCGGTACTGCGTGTCAGGCTGCGAGGCCAGGCTTTCCACAGCACGGCGAAGCCCCTGCGTCAGGGGGAACTCGGCCACTCACGCACGGGTCCAGCGATAGCCCAGTCCGTAGAGGCAAAACTCGCCATGAACGCGGCTACAAATTGAGCCTCTGGCTGCTGGGGTATAACCGTGAGGATCACCCTGACCGGAGCGGGCTCTGCCAGGGTGCTGACTCGATTGGCAAACTCGCGGTCCTTCGTGAAGAAGAGATCGTAGGCTGAGGCAACCTCCCCGTAGAGCCGACCGTTGTCCAGACCCTTCAGGCGAAGCGACGCGACTGAGTCGACCGTGTGCCCAAGGAGTCTGAGCGGTTCGACGAGACCCTCGGGGAGGTTCTCATCGAGAAGTACTCTCACGAGATGGTGAGTTCTTTCGACTGGGCCAGCTCCTCCAGGGCTCCCCGCACCGCCTCTTCGGTCAGCGTCGGATACGCGCGCACGATCTCCGGGATCGTCATGCCAGCGGCGAGCGACTCGAGAAGGAACGCGATCGATATGCGGGTGCCGTCAACGCGGGGCTTGCCCCCAAGGTGTTCCGGATCGGCCACGATCCACTTCATAGTGTAGTTCCCTCCTCTGTCCGCCTGACCCTATCTTACTGCTTGATGAGGGGTTGGAGATAGGGCCTGCGGCGGTGATCGACGAGGAACCGATAGCCGTCGGATGGATGCCGTCTGGGTGCCGGCCGGCGACCGCGCGGGTCTGGAGCGCCTCTGCCGCTTATGCGGAGCTCCGCATAAGCGGCACTATGCGGCCCTCCGGGACCATTTCGTCGTCCCCTTCATGGGTTGACCGCGTCGGGGCTCCGCATAACCGTGGAGGCGCGCAGCGCGGCACGCCGCGGCGCGCGGCCCACTGCCCAGGTGGTCGGCGGCTTGCCGGTACGAGCCGCTCGTCTCGGACGAGTAGCCCTTGGCACACATGGACTCCGCAAACCCGTCGAGAAACGGCCCCGCAGGTCCGCTGTGGAGACGGTGGAGGGTGAGGGGGTTCTTGAAGCAGCGCTCGAGCATGGTGTCCTCCTTGGGCCGAAGCCCGGTGAATGGGGACCCCAGCGTGCCCGAATTATGCGGACCGGGTCATACCCTCCGAGGTGACCGAAGCCGCGGCATTCTCAGCGTTCCTCCCGACCACGTAGGCGCCTGGTCCGCATAACTCCCCGCTCCGCATACTGCCTGCTTCGCCCGCCGCTGGCCCAGGAGCGGCTGCGACGCCGCGCCGATGGGTGCGTGCTGGTCGAGCTGCGGAAGGCGTGGCGGATGGCACGACGCATCTGCTGTTCGAGCCCGTCGAGTTCCTGGAGAAGCTGGCCGCGCTGACGCCGCGGCCCGAGGTGCACGTGCTCCTCTCCCACGGGGTCCTGACGCCGCATGCTCGCTGGCGCCGGCAGATCGTCGGTTTTCGCAGGTCGCCGGCGAGCGAGGAGGCGGCCGCCCGGCGGGTTGAGCGCGGAGCATCACGCTGCCCGCGCTCCTGGGCCTGGGCCACCCTGATGCGCCGGGCCTTCGGGATCGACGTGCTCGCGTGCCCACGCTGCGGCGCATCGCCACGGTGGAGGACCCGGCCGTGGTGGGCACGATCCTCGCGCACCTGGGCCGGCTCCACCCGGCGGACTATCCGGGGGCGGCCCCGCCGTCGGCCGACCTGCGCGCTGCAGCCACCTCCCGCCAGTAATCCCTCCCCGCCTCGGGGTGGGACTCTGCCCCTGCAGGACGCGTCTTGACTGCCCCGCGGGCGCCGGCGCAAGATCGCCGTTGATGACTGGCCCGGCTGCAGGATCACCGATGCGCTCCGCGTGGCTCTCTCGGCGCCAGCCACCCCGCCGTCGGTGCCCGCCGGCCCTGGCCCGGTCTGATCATGGCCTTTATGTTGCCTACGCTCTCCTACGGAAGACCGCTGAGGCATGAACGCAGACATATCGGCGTCGATTCACCGAACACGACGACTAGGTCCGGCGCGTCTCATGACTGGCAAGGAGCGGCGCTGGATCAACCCGAACAAAGGCTTGGTGAAGATATTGGAGCGCAACCTGGACATAATCGTGTCGCGCTTCTTGTATCCTCATATGAGCCGAGTGTGGAATCCGTACAGCTGGTTGCTCGAGAGGCGCTTCGTTTTGACCGAAACGTCGGTCTCACCGGCCGGCTGGCCACGAGAGCTCCATCCGCTTCGGGTGTTGCTGATCTCAGATATCCATACCGGCATATTTCTCAAACCACAGACGCTGGCCGACCTCATTCTGTCGTTGATGGAGCTCAAGCCTGACCTCGTGACGATCGTAGGAGACATCGTGACAGGCCATTCGAATGAGGTGCGCCCGTTTCTCGATGCCTTGGCGCCGCTGTCGCGGGCGCCGCTCGGCGCCTGGTATGCCTACGGTAACCATGACTATTTTGGCGGAGACCCGGAAGAACTTCGCAAAGACCTGAGCTCCATCGGCATCACGACGTTGAAGAACGAATCCGTGGCGCTCGCGCATGGCCAGGGACGGTGTTTCCTCGGCGCCATCGACGATCTCATCTTCGGCAGGCCCGACTGGCAGCGTCTGGTCTCCCAACACGGCGCACCTCATCTGCTCCTAGCCCACAATCCTGATCACTTTTACGAGGCCGAAGGCCACGGAGTGCCCCTAACCCTCTCAGGCCACACTCATGGCGGCCAGATCCGCTTCCCAAACGGACCACCAATTATCCGCCACAGCCAGTTCTGCCTCGATGAAGGACTCTTTTCATTCCGTTCTTCGCTCCTCGTGGTGACGCGCGGGTTGGGGAGTGTCGGGCTCCCCTGGCGCTGGGGCGCCGACCCAGAAGCGATTCTGATCGAGGTCCTGCCACGGGAATAGTGCGGGCTGTGCCAAGGCGAGAGCCTGTGCCACGATCACGCGAGGACCGCGCGTGCCGTTGGGCTTCACGGTGGTTGCTCGAGCCACCTGCAGAGACGGAGCCTGTAACTGCGACGGTTGATCATCCTGATATCCGTGGGTTGGGTACCACCGTACTTGTGTCCGTCGCGGCGCCTGCTTCGCTCTATGGGTGAGGATCGTAGCCTCCTAACGCCGTCGAAGATTATGCCGATCCTGTGACAAGGCAGACCCCGGGGGGAAGACCCTCGGGCGAGGCGGGCCATGACTGAGAATGGCCTTTATGTCGCCTTCTATGAAGCGGCTGGCCGTGTCAACTCCTCATGTCCCTCCTCCATGCCCTGCCGTGTTCTTGCCGCTGTGCATCGCGCACGCGCCGCGTCCGGTCTCGCGAGGTTTCGTCATCCTTCTATTCGCGCTCTTCAGGGGCGAGCGATTGTGCTCGCCGGCGCACGAGGGGATTCGAAGGGTGGGGGCGCCATCTATGCGACGGCCCTCGAGGGCGGCCAAGGCGACACTCGCGCTCACCCACCCGTCGAACCTGCGAGAGACCGGGACAGTCACGCGCGCTACTCCAATCCTTTAGACTGGGAGCGTGGCCGTGACCACGCGTCGGGGCGAGCGTTGGGAGTCGAACGTCGTGCCGTCCCGGAGGAGCGCATAGAGGATGCCGGCCACCCGGCGGGCGAGGGCCACGACGGCGATGTGCTTGCCGCGCCGCGCCGCAATGTGCAGGGCCCACGCGTGGAGGGCCTCCGCCTCCGGCGGCCGGCGCCGCAGGATGGAGACGGCGACTTGCACCAGGAGCCAGCGCATGCGGGGAGGCCCCGCCTTGGTGATGTGGCCGCGGTGCTGGCTCTCACCGGAGCTGTACTCACGCGGCACCAGGCCGAGGTAGGCTTCAACCTGGTGCGCGTGGCGGAAGCGCTGGGCGTCATCGAGGGTCGCGACGAAGGCGGCGGCGGTCACGGGCCCGACGCTGGGGACGGTGCGCAGGCGCTGGACGCGCGCATCGTGCGCGGTCACGCGCGCGATCGTCTCGTCGGAGTACGCGAGCTGGGCGTTGAGGTGCCGCATGACGGCCAGCAGCGGCGCGATGGTGGAGACCAGGCGGCCGGGCAGGGGCATGGCGCGCACCCGGTGCAGGAAACCCTCGGCGCTGCCCGAGGGCACGCGGTAGCCCTGCTGGCGGAGGAGCGCGCGGATGAGGGAGATGTATCGGCTGCGGGTGCGCACGACCGCGTCACGGACGGTGAGGCGGCCGCGCACGTGGCGCTGGGGATCGGAGAGCCGATGCGCCCGGCGGTAGGCGCCGAGCAGGCAGACCTCCGCCAGGGCGCGGGCGTCCCGCCGGTCGGTCTTCACCTTCCGCGTGCGCGTGGCATACATGGGCGCGAAGTTGGGATCGGCGACGATGACCTCGTGGCCCAACCCCTCCAGGCAGCGGGCCACCCATTCACTCTCGGTCGAGGCCTCGATCACGATCCGCGCCCGGGGCCGCTCGCCGAGCACCGCTGCGAACCGCTCGGGCTCGGTGCGGATCCGCTGCTCGATCAGCTCGCCCCCCTCGGCCAGGGTACAGAACTGGCTGTCCTTCTTGTGGACGTCGATGCCAATATGGTCCATGGCTGGCCTCTCCTCCCTGCGGCGTTGACCGCGTGAGTGCTCGTGTGGGGCAGCTATGCCACCACGTCAAGCGAGAGGCCAGCCGCTTCATCCTATCTACGCTCCGTGGACACCGCCCGGGTGGACGTTGAATTCCAGACGCGTGTACGCATCGATGCCGTGCTGCAGGTCAAGGACGCAGATCATGACGGGTCGATGCGGGTCAGCTTGGTGGCTCCAGTCAGACCGCATCCTCACTCGGGGACGCTAGCCGCAGGCGCCGCCGAGCAGCCCGCTCTTCATCTCTGGATTCGGCGGATCGCCACCCAGCCAGATCGAGAGGAACGCCTTCGCGAAATCATCGCCTTTGATCGTGCCCTTCACCGTCCCGGTCACATCGACTTGGATACCGGCACCCGGCTTATGAATGAAGGTCAGCCGTTGGCCCGCTTTCACGTCGACCATCCAGCCATTCAGCGTCGTGATGCGCTCCCTCAGGGCAGGCAACTGCTCCTTGGCATTTTTTGCGAAGCCTTCGTCCCAGGCCTTCCTGAGGTCGTCGGCGCCCACGTTGCGCACGAATTGGAGGATCAGCTCACTCGGAGCTCCGGATCCGAGGATGGCGGCCGGATCGCTCGACGGTTTGGCCACATAGAGCGCGGCGACGTAGACATTGACCTTGAACATCGTCGCCTGGCGTAAGCCAAGGCCGTTGAGCGTCAGATTGCCGCCTTCGACCTGGGCCTGCTCCGGGAAGTTGATACCCTTGCATTCCTTGCCATGCGCAACACCGACCCCCAGCACAGCCATCACGCATGACAACAGCAGAGTCCGTCTCATATGTGTCCCCATTGACTGGAAGATGAGGAAAGGCCCCGGGAGGGAGTCCCGGGGCCTTGGTGAGTTCAGCGCGCGGTCAGGCGCGGGTTACCACTCGGGGCTGGAGTACTCGTCGAAGACGCGGCGGACGACACGGATTTCATTCGCCTTGCCGTCCTTGTGCTCGAGCATGATGATGTCGCCCGGGTTGATCTCGTCGAGGTCCCGGGTGCGACCCTCGTCCGTGACGATCTCGGCCTCCCCGCAGGCGAAGTCCGTGCACAATGCGGCTTCGCTCTTGATGCGCAGGCGGCCCGCGGTCTTGTCCACCGCGACGACGCTGTAGCGGTCGTGCTTGAGCGAGTCGGTCAGGCTCATAGCCATAGGAGGGGCCCCCTTTCGAATTCGTACCATTAGATAGCAGAGGTGCCCAGGGGCCGCAAGGCGTTTCTCATGCTAGGATTTCCAGTGGCCTATGGACCTCACCACCAGCTACGTCTTTGACGCAGCGCACCGTATTGCCGGGCACCCGGGCAAGTGCGCGTGGCTCCATGGCCACACCTATCACCTCGAAGTGACGGTCAGCAGCCCGACGCTGAACCCGCTCGGCATGGTCATGGACTTCGACGACCTGCGTGACGCGGTGCGAAAGGCCGTCCTCGATCTCTGGGACCACTCGACCCTCCTGGCCGCCGACGACCCGCTCGGTCCGGCCATCTCAGCCGTCCAGCGCGAGGCGCCCGACCGGGTGGTCCTGCTCCCCGGCCAGCCCACGGCCGAGGTGCTGACGCGCGAGGCGTGGACACGGCTCGAGCCTCAGCTGCCCGCGGGCATCGCGCTCGAGCGCGTCGCCATCCGCGAGACGCCCAGCTGCGGCAGCGCCATGTCGCGGCCGCAGGCGTGACCAGCCGAAACCTGGCCGGGCGCGTCGCCGAGGTCTTCTATTCGATCCAGGGCGAGGGCGTCACGGCCGGTCTGCCGGCCGTCTTCGTGCGACTCCAGGGCTGCTCGGTGGGCTGCGCCTGGTGCGACACGAAGTACTCCTGGGACCCCGAGGCCGGGAGCGCCGTCGAGCTCGACACGCTCGTGGAGGAAGTTTCGGCTTATCCCTGCCGCCGTGCCGTCGTGACCGGCGGTGAACCGCTCGAATCAGCGCTGTTCGTTCCCCTGCTGCGGGCACTCGGCAGCCTGGGCTTCTCCATCGAGGTCGAGACTTCGGGCATCCTGCCGCCGCCACCCAGCGTCGACCGGGCCATCCAGTGGAACGTCTCGCTCAAGCTTGCCGGCTCGGGGGTGGACGAGGCGCGCCGACTGAGCCCCGAAGCCATCCGGAGCTTCCTCGCGAGGGATGCCTGGTGGAAGTTCGTGGTCACGAATGACTCCGACGTGAGTGAGGTGCTCCAGCTGGCCGAGCGCTTCGCCCTGCCACGCCCCCGCATCCTCCTCCAGCCGGAAGGCGCCCGTCGCGAAGATCTCCTCGAGCGCTCGCCCGGGGTCGTCGAAGCCTGTAAGCGCCACGGCTTCGGCTTCTCGCCCCGTCTGCACGTGCTGCTCTGGGGCGCCAAGCGGGGCGTCTGATGACAGGGCGCGCGGTCGTCCTCCTCTCCGGCGGGCTCGACTCGGCGGCGACGCTCGCCGTCGCGCGCGAAGAAGGGTACGAGTGCTTCGCTCTCTCCTTCGACTACGGCCAGCGCCACGCCCGCGAGCTGGAATCGGCGAAGCAGGTCGCGGCGTCTCTCGGCGCCGTCACGCACCTCACGCTCCGCCTCGATCTCCGCGCCATCGGCGGCTCGGCGCTGACCGGCGACATCGAAGTGCCAAAGGGCAGGAGCCACGAGGCCATCGGCGCCGGCATTCCGGTCACCTACGTGCCCGCGCGCAACACCATCTTCCTCAGCCACGCGCTCGCCTGGGCCGAGACGCTCGGTTCCCAGGACATCTTCATCGGGGTCAATTTTTTGGACTACTCCGGATATCCCGATTGCCGGCCCGAGTTCGTCGAGGCCTTCGAGCGGCTGGCCAATCTCGCCACCCAGGCGGGCGTCGAGGGCACGAGCCGCTTCCGCGTGCACACGCCGCTGATCACGCTCTCCAAGGCCCAGATCGTCGCCCGCGCGTTCGAGCTCGGGGTGAATCTCTCACTGACGTGGTCGTGCTACGAGCCCGAGCCGGACGGCCGAGCCTGCGGCCTCTGCGACTCGTGCCTCCTGCGCAAGAAGGGCTTCGCCGAGGCGCGAATCGCCGATCCGGTTCCCTCGGCGCACTGATCCCACTGCCGTGAGCGACTGGCACGCTGCCGTCCGAGCCTTCCCCAGAGAGCGCACCTGGCTCCTGCCCGCGCTCCACGCCGTCCAGCACGAGCTGCGCTGGATCCCGGCCGATGCGCTGGGAGAGATCGCCTCGCATCTGCGCGTGCCGCTGTCCGAGGCGTACGGCGTCGCCACGCACTACCCTGAATTCCGGCTGGCCGAGCCGGCCAAGCGGATCGTGCGAGTCTGCACGGGGGTGTCGTGCAGGATCCGGGGCGGGCTCGATCTGCTGAAAGCGATGGACGCCGTCGCGGACCCCGACGTCACGCTCGAGCCCTACGACTGCGCCTTCAACTGCTCGGTGGCGCCGGTGGTCGAGGTGGATGGCGCCTGTCACGGGCGCGTGGGCGTCGGCGACGTGGAGCGAGTGCTCAACACTCCCCCTCACCCTGCCCTCTCCCCCTTCGGGGGCGAGGGTTCTGCAAGACCCCCTCTCCCCTCCGGGGGCGAGGGTTCTGTTGGACTCCCTCTCCCCTTCGGGGGCGAGGGTTCTGCAAGACCCCCTCTCCCCTCCGGGGGCGAGGGTTCTGTTGGACCCCCTCTCCCCTCCGGGGGCGGGGGTTCTGTTGGACCCCCTCTCCCCTCCGGGGGCGAGGGTTCTGTTGGACTCCCTCTCCCCTTCGGGGGCGGGGGTTCTGTTGGACCCCCTCTCCCCTCAAGGGAGAGGGTTGGGGTGGGGGGGGGTTCATACACCGACCTGCTGCGCCACGCCGAGTCCCTCGCGCGCCCCGGCCTGACCCTCATCCTGGCCGTGGGCTCCTGCAGCCTCGCGGTTGGCGCCGCCGAGACTCTCGCGGCGCTTCATGAGGAAGTCGTGCGGCGGAGCTGGAGCGCGCGCATCGTGACGGCCGGCTGCGGCGGGCTCTGCTGGGCCGCACCGGTCGTGACCATCGTCGCCCCAGACGGCGAGAGCCGCCTCCTGCCTCACGCGACGGCCGATCGCGTCCCGGCTCTCCTCGACGCGGCGGCAGCCGACCGGCTCGAGGTCCACCCAGGCGCCGGCGACTTCCTCGGCCACCAGCGCCGGGAGCTGACGGCGCGCTGCGGCCTGGTGGACCCCGGCGACATCGCCGACGCGATTCGCCGCGGCGGCTATGCCGCGCTGGCCGACGCGCTCGCGAGCCGCGATCCTCTCGCCGTCATCGAAACGGTCAAGGCGGCGGGCCTGCGGGGGCGCGGCGGCGCGTACTTCGCCGCGGCGCTCAAGTGGGAAGGCGCCCGCAGCGCGCGCGGCGCGCCCACGTACCTCATCGTCAACGCCGAAGAGGGCGAGCCCGGCATCTTCAAGGACCGCCACCTCATGGAGGGCGACCCGCACCGGCTCCTCGAAGGCGCGCTGCTCGCGGCGTACGCGTCGGGGGCGTCCCGCATCTACCTCTACATTCACGGCGAGGCGCATCTCTCCGCCCAACGCATGGCTCACGCGGTGGAGGACGCCCGGCGGTGGGGACTCGTGGGTGATCGCATCCTCGCCAGCGACTTTTCGGTAGAGGTAGAAATCAGGCGAGGCGCGGGCGGCTTTGTGCTGGGCGAGGAGACGGCGCTCATGGAGTCGCTCGAAGGCCGTCGGGCCATGCCGCGCCCCAAGCCCCCCTTCCCGACTGAATCGGGGCTCTGGGGGAAGCCGACGGTCATCAACAACGTGGAGACGCTCTTCGCCGTGCCGCTGATCGTGGCCCGCGGCGCCGAGTGGTGGGCTGCCCTCGGCCGCGGCCACGGCACCAAGTGCTTCGGCCTCTCGGGGCACGTGGCGAGGCCGGGCCTGGTCGAGGTGGATATGGGCGCAACGCTGCGCGATCTTCTCGAGCGTATTGGTGGCGGAGCGGCCGGGGGCGGCGTGGCCGGGGCTCGCGCGCTCAAGGGCGCGGTCCTGGGCGGACCCTCGGGCATCATCGTGCCGCCGCGAGATTTCGACGAGCCTCTCCTGCCCGGCGGCCGCGTGAACCCGGGCACAGGCGGCATCGTGGCCATCGACGAAACGGTCTCGGTGCATGACGTGGTGAGGACGCTGCTCGACTTCAACACGCGGGAATCCTGCGGCAAGTGCACGCCCTGTCGCGAGGGCACGGCCCGGCTCCGCGACATGCTCGATGCCGAGGCCTCCCTCGATCACGCCGCCGTCGCGGAGCTCTCCGAGGTTGTGCGCGTGGCTTCGCTCTGCGGCCTGGGCCAGGCCGCCCCGCTGTCCATCCTGTCCGCCCTGCGCGAGTTCCCGGTGGAGCTAAGATAGACACCGTGAAGCTGACCATCGACGGGACGACGGTCGAGGTCGCGGCCGGGGCGACGGTGCTGGACGCCGTCAACCGCCTGCGTATCCCCCTGCCCCAGCTCTGCAAGGACCCCGACCGCGCGCCGCTCGGCGCCTGCCGCACCTGCCTCGTCCACGTCGAGGGCCAGCGCGGCCTGCCGGCCTCTTGCCACCTGCCAGCGCGCGACGGGATGGTCGTCGACACGCGCCACCCGGACGCGGTCAAGACGCGCAAGGCCGTGCTCGATCTCACTTGGTCCATGCTCACGCCGGGCGAGGGTCGCGACGGCTTCGGCCAGGTCGGCGAAGCGGCCGGACACCATGCGCTCGCCGCGCCGAGCCATGCGGCGCGGCACCGATTTGCGGTGGACGAGTCGAAGAGCTTCTTCGTCCTCGACCGCGAGGCCTGCATCCTCTGCGGCCGCTGCACCACGGCCTGCGACGACGTCCAGCTGATCGGCGCCATCTCGCTCCTCGGCCGCGGCCACGACATGCGCGTGGGCGTGGCGGGCGACGGCCTGATGTCGTCCTCCGTCTGCACCTCCTGCGGCCAGTGCGTCGCGACCTGCCCGACGGGCGCGCTGAGGCCGAAGGAGTCGCCGGCGGTCATTGAGCGGGAGGTTGAGACAACGTGTCCCTACTGCGGCGTCGGCTGCGGCATCACGCTCAAGGTCAGACAGGACGGCAGGCTCGCGGTCATGGCCGACGACGTACCGCAGAACCGCTCGAGCCTCGGGACCTTGTGCGTCAAGGGACGCTTTGGCACCGGCTTCGTCCACGCGGGCGACCGAATCACCGCGCCCATGATCAAGCGCGACGGCGAGTGGCGCGAGGTGACGTGGGACGAGGCGCTCGACGCCGCGGCCGATGGCCTGGCGAGGAACCACGGGCGCTTCGGCGCCTTCGCATCGGCCAAGGCCACCAACGAGGACGGCTACATCATCCAGAAGCTCGCACGCGTGGTCATGGGCACCAACAACGTGGACCACTGCACGCGGCTCTGCCACTCGCCCTCGGTCGAGGCCATGCTGACGTCCATGGGCTCCGGCGCGACGTCGAACTCCTACCAGGACTACGAGGAGGCGGGCTGCCTGATGGTGGTGGGGGCGGACGCCTCAGCCAACCACCCCGTCATCGCGATTCGCCTGCGCCGGGCCGTGAGCCGCGGCGCCAAGCTCATCGTGGTCAATCCTAAGCGCATCGAGCTCTGCGACCAGGCGGACCTGTGGATCCAGGAGCGGCCGGGCACCGACGTCGCGCTCTTCAACGCGATGGCCAAGGTCATCCTCGACGAGGGCCTGGCCAACCTCGACTTCATCCGCTCTCGCACCGAGGGGTTCGAGGCCTGGGCCGCCTCCCTCGAGCCCTATACGGCGGACTACGCCGAAGAGATCACCGGCGTGCCGCAGGCGGCCATCGCGGAAGCCGCCCGCTGGTACGCGCGGCCGGCCTTCTCGGGCTCCTGCCTCATCTGGGGCATGGGCATCACCCAGCACGTGAACGGCACGGCCAACGCGCATGCGCTCCTGAACCTGTCGCTGGCGGCGGGCCAGATGGGCTTCACGGGTTCGGGCATCTCGCCGCTCCGCGGCCAGAACAACGTCCAGGGCTGTGGCGACGCGGGCGCGATCCCGACGAATCTCCCCGGCTACGCCGACTACTCGCCCGCGAGCCTCCAGCGCTTCGAGAAGGCCTGGGGCGTCAGGCCGCCCGCCACGCCGGGGCTCGTCGTCACGGAGATGACGGAAGGGTGCTTCGACGGGACGATCCGCGCCATGTACGTCGTCGGCGAGAACCCCATGCTCGCTGAGCCGGACCTCAATCACGTCGCGAAGGCTCTCAACCAGCTCGACTGCCTGATCGTCCAGGACCTTTTCATGCACGAGACGGCCGACCTCGCCCATATCTTCCTGCCGGCGGCGGCCTTCGCCGAGAAGGACGGCACCTTCACCAACTCCGAGCGGCGGGTGCAGCGGGTGAGGAAAGCCATCGAGCCGCCCGGTCAGGCCAGGGCTGATTGGTGGATCACCTCCGAGCTGGCGAAGCGCGTGGCGCGGCGGCTGGGCGCGCCGGCTCCGGGCTTCGACTTCGCGCATCCCTCGGAAATCTTCGACGAGATGGCTCGGCTCTGGCCCGCGATCGGCGGGCTCTCCTACGCGAGGCTGGAAGCAGGCGGCATCCAGTGGCCCTGCCCGACGGCGGATCACCCGGGCACTCGTTTTCTCTACGGCGAGGACTTTCCGACGGGGCGCGGCCGCTTCGTGCCTGTCAGCCAGGGCGAGACGGCGGCCGAGATGCCCGACAGCGACTATCCCTTCGTGCTCAACACGGGGCGACTGCTCTACCACTGGCACGGCGGCACGCTGACTCGGCGCGTGCAGGGTCTCCTCGAGCTGGCGCCGCGTCTCGAGATCGCCGTCAACCCGGCGGACGCGCGGCGGCTGGGGTTCGACGAGGGCGGTGCGCTCAGGGTGATCTCGCGCCGCGGCGAGCTCCACGGCTACGCGCACGTGACCGAGGCGGTACGTCCGGGGGCGATCTTCGTCCCCTTCGTCAAGCTCGCCGACTCAGCCGCCAACTTCCTCACCAACTCCGCCCACGACCCCACGTCCAAGATTCCCGAATACAAAGTCTGCGCCGTGAGGCTCGAGAGGGTCTAGTCGGGGAGCTCGCGGAGGAAGTCGTCGAGGATACGGGAGAAGGCGTCGGGGGCGTCGAGGACGAGGTGGTGGTAGACGCCCAGCATCGTCACGAGGGTGGCGTTCGGGATGGCCGCCGCCATCCGCTCGGCCATCTCCTTCGGCATGATCGGTGAGAGCTCTCCGCGCACGAGGAGCGTCGGCGCCTTGATGTTGGGCAGGAGCGCCCAGCCGTCCACCGGCTTCCGGCCGCCGTTGCACTGGGGGTCGAAGCGGTAGAGAAATTTCCCTTCGCGCTCGGCAATGCCTTCGCGGCCCAGGTGTTCGAGGAGGTCGGGCGCGGCCAGCGTCTCGGCCGGCAGGAGCCTGAAGCTCCGGAGCGCCAGGTCGAGCGTCTCGTGGCGCCGCGGCCCTCGGTGCCCGCGCTTGTGCATGGCCTGGAGGCGCTCGGCAGGCAGCGCCGGGCGGCTGTCCACCACGCAGAGCGCCCGCACCCGGTCCGGGTGCCAGGCCGAGAAGCCGATCGAATTGTGGCCGCCCATGGAATGCCCCACCACCACCATCCGCTCCCAGCCCAGGTGGTCCATGACGCCGACCAGGTCCGAGGCGAACTGCTCCGTGCCATAGCGGGCATCGGGCGCCCAGTCGCTCTGCCCGTGCCCCCGCTGGTCGAGAGAAATGATGTGGAACCTGTCAACGAAGGACGGCACCACGGCGTCAAACCAGTGTGAGTGGGCCGAGCCGCCGTGGAGGAAGCAGAGGGCAGGCCGGCCGGGCTGCCCCCACTCGAGGGCCCGGAGGGTCATGCCGTTGACGGTGAATGAGCGCCGCGCGGCCGCGTCACACGCATAGGAGGGTTGGGAGGTCATGGGCAGCATTGTAGCGCGGCGTGCAGAAAAAACTTTGGGCTGATCGCGCTTACCCCGTAGATTCAGGAGTGCGAATGGATCCTGTCCCGGTACCGGCCGACCACACAGAGCGCCCCGTCCTCTACGGAGCCCTCGTGGTGGGCACGCTCGTCGCGATCGTCGCGACGGGCTGGGTGCTCCTGTCGCCCTCCCTGCTCCTCCAGCGCCAGGTCGCCGCGGCGACCACCCAGCCGGCCGAGACGGCGCCCTCCGCCGAGCCCGCCGAGCGCGCGGTGCGCGGGCGGGTGCTGGACGCCGAGAGCGGCGCGCCGTTGGCGGGCGCGTCGGTCTGGGTCGGCCCCACCGAGGTCCGGACCGACGACGAAGGCCGCTTCACCACCGAGCCGCTCAGGCCCGGCGCCTCATTCCTCGTCAAGGTCCCGGGCTATGAGCTTCGCCGCCTGGCGGCGGACACGGACCAGGTGACCGTGGCGCTCGCGCCCAAGGTGGTGCGCGCCGCCTACCTGACCTACTACGGCGTGGCCGACAAGGGCATCCGCGGCCGGGTGCTCGAGCTCGTGGCGCGCACCGAGCTGAACGCCGTGGTGATCGACGTCAAAGGCGATCGCGGCCTCATCCCCTACCGCACCGCCGTGCCGCTGGCCCTCGAGGCTGGCGCGCAGGGGCCGGTCATCATCAAGGACTTCGACGGGCTCATGGCCTCGCTCAAGGCGAAGAACGTCTACACCATCGCGCGCATCGTCACCTTCAAGGACAACGTGCTCGCCCAGCGCCGCCCCGACTGGGCCGTCATCGACACGCGTACGGGCAAGCCCTGGCTCGACAACGAGAAGCTCGCCTGGGTGGATCCCTTCCGCGAGGAGGTCTGGGACTACGCCATCGCCGTGGCCAAGGAGGCCGTGGCGAAGGGCTTCGACGAGGTCCAGTTCGACTACGTCCGCTTCCCGACCGACGGCAAGCTCTCGGCGGCCAAGTACTCCCAGCCCAACAACGCGCAGACGCGGCTGCCCGCCATCGCCGGGTTCCTCGCCAAGGCGCGCCGCGAGCTCGGGCCGACAGGAGCCTTCCTCGCCGCCGACGTCTTCGGCTATACCGCCTTCAACGACAACGACACCGACATCGGGCAGCGCGTCGAGGAGCTCGCCCGGCACCTCGACTACATCTGCCCCATGGTCTATCCCTCCGGCTATCACCGGGGCATCCCCGGGGTGCGCAACCCCGTGGCCCAGCCCTACGAGATCGTCAAAGAGAGCGTGAGGCTGACGCGGAAGCGTGCTGCCACCCACACCGTCCAGGTCAGGCCGTGGCTCCAGGACTTCCGCGACTATGCCTTCGACAAGCGCATCTTCGGCGTCAACGAGATCCGCGCTCAGATCCGCGGGGCGCGCGACGGGGGGGCGGTGGGCTTCATGCTGTGGAACCCCAAGAACGACTACACGGGCGGCGCGCTCGCCCCAAAAACGACGGCCACGGCGAAGGCCATCCCCTAGGCGTGTCCCGCCACCTCTACGCCATCGCGCTCGCGGCCGCGGTGCTCCTGCCGGCGGCTGCCTCGGCCGGGTCGCTTCAGCCGAACGAGCTCGGGCGCGTGATGATCCTCGAATACCACAAGGTGGATCAGCCCGAGGAGCGCTGGACCCGCACCCCCGCCAATTTCCGTGGCGACCTCGACCGCCTCTGGGAGCGCGGCTACCGGCTGGTGGCGCTCAACGATCTCCTTGACGGCCGGATCGCCACCTCGCGGGGCACGACGCCCGTCGTCCTCACGTTCGACGATTCGTCACCCGGCCAGTTCAGGCTGATCGAGCGGAACGGCGACTGGGTGCCGGACCCCGACTGCGCCGTCGGCATCCTCGAGGCCTTCGAGCGGCAGCACCCGGAGTTCGGCCGCGCGGCGACCTTCTTCGTCCTGCCGGGGGCCGATCCACCCAACCGCCTCTTCGACCAGAAGGACCTGGCGGGGCGCAAGCTCCAGTACCTGGCGGCCCACGGTTACGAGATCGGCAACCACACGCTCTGGCACGCGAATCTGGCGAAGTATCCCGTACGCGTGGTGCGCCGGCAGCTCGCGACGGCGCAGGAATGGATCCAGCGCCACGTGCCCGGCTACCGCATCCGGACGCTGGCGCTGCCCATGGGCGCCTACCCCCAGGATATTCGCTGGGCCATCGAGGGAGCGGAGGGACAGGTCGCCTACCGCCACGACGCCGTCCTCAGGGTCGCGGGCGGCGCGGCGCCGTCGCCGCACGCGCGCGGCTTCGACCCGTATCACCTGCCGCGCATCCAGGCGCTCGAGAGCGAGCTCGCCCACTGGCTGGGCTACTTCGAGCGGAATCCACAGGAGCGCTACGTCAGCGACGGCGATGCGTCGGTGATCACCGTACCGCCGGGCACGCTCGACAAGGTCCGGCGGTCACCCGGAGCGAAAGTGGTGGAGCGGCAATAAAGGAGGGCTACTTATAGATGAGGTACGACGCGCGCCGCTGGAGAAAGCTCGCCCGATCCGCTTCAGCCCACTGCTTCAGGCGCGCGAGAGAGTCCCCTCGCAGGAGAGCCCAGATCGTCGAGCGGTTGACCAGGAGGTTCTGGATGGACGCCGCCCGGAACTCCCTCGGGTAGCGCTCGAGCAGCGTCCGCCCCATGGTTAGGCCGACCGTCACCGGGCGAAGTGCGTCGCGGTCAGTGACCACGAGCCGCACGCCGCCCAGCATCTGCCCCGAGTAGACGCTGGCGTCGGGCTGGAAGTTGACCGGCTGGAAGGTCACGCCGGGCATGGCCGTCGCGTTGAGGGCGTCAGCCAGACCGCTGGGGTCGGTGATCCAGGGCGCCCCGACCACCTCGAACGGTGTCGCGGTGCCCCGCCCCACGGCAAGATTCGTTGCTTCCAGAAGCCCGACGCCTGCGTACAGGAGCGCCTCAGTCAGCGAGCGGATATTCGGCGAGGGATTGACCCAGGGCAGCCCCGTCTGGTCGAACCACATGCTCCGCTTCCAGTGCTCGAGCGGCACCACCGTCAGCCTGACGGGGATCTTCCGCTCGCCGGCGACCATCCTGGCAAACTCGCCGAGAGTCATCCCGCTGCGGACCGGGATCGGGTGCGGGGCCGTGAAGGAGCGCAGGTCGGCGTCCATCACGGGGCCTTCGACGATGACCCCCGTGAGCGGGTTCGGCCGGTCGAGCACCACGACGGAGATGCCGTGGTTCGCCGCCTCCTCGAGGATGTACACGAGCGTCGTCAGGTAGGTGTAGAAGCGCACCCCCACGTCCTGGATGTCGAAGACAAGAGTGTCGAGCCCATGGAGCATCGTTGCCGTGGGCCGCCTGTCGCTGCCGTACAGGCTCCAGACGGTCAGGCCCGTGGCAGGGTGCGTGCCGTGGGGCACGCGCGCGTCCAACACGCCGTCGAGCCCATGCTCGGGCGAGAAGACGGACTGAAGCCTCACGCCCTGGGCCTTCGCGAGGAGATCGACGTTGCGCCTGCCCTCGGCGTCCACCCCGGTCTGATTCGTCACGAGCCCGATGACCCGGCCCTTGAGCTGCGCCCAATCCTCGATCGCGAGGACGTCGAGGCCGGTGCGGGCCCTGATGCGCGGCAGCCCGTCGGCCGTCACGCCGCCGGCGGGCTGTATCTCGCCCTCGCCGGCCGCGGGCACGGTATTGGGCGCGAAGAGCTTGGCGCCCACGATGGCGCTCACGCGCCGGCGAAGCTCGACAACGGAGCCCTTGCCCGCCGGGTGCACGCGGTTCGTCAGGATGATGGCATACGTGCGAGTCGGCGGATCCATCCAGATGGACGTGCCCGTGAAGCCCGTGTGCCCGACCGAGCCCACCGGAAAGAACGAGCCCAGGGTGCGCGAGTAGCCCGAGGCCATGTCCCAGCCGAGCCCGCGCGTGGCTTCGCCCGCCCCGTTCGGCGCGAACATGGCGTGGACCGAAGCGCTGGAGAGGTAGCGGCGGCCGCCGTCCATGCCGTCGCCGAGCAGCATCCGGCAGAAACGCCCGAGGTCGTCCGCCGTCGAGAAGAGCCCCGCGTGCCCGGCGACGCCGTGGAGCTGGCGGGCGCGCGGGTCGTGAACCACGCCGCGCAGCATCTGGCCCTGGAAGAACTCGGTCGGGGCGATGCGGGCGCGCCAGGCGGCCGGCGGGTTGAAGGTCGTTTCCCGCATGCCGAGCGGCTGGTAGAAGCGCTTCCGTGTGAAGCGGTCGAGCGGCTCGCCGCTCACCCGGCGCACGAGCTCCGCGAGCACGATGAAGCCCGTGTCGCTGTAGCGGAAGGGCGCCGTCGGCGACGGCTCCGACACGCCCGCGGCGAGCAGCCGCATGCCATCAGGGAAGCCGTTGGCGATGGCCTCGCTGGACGGCAGGTCGGCGAAGCCCGCCGTGTGGGTCAGCACCCTCCGCACGGTCAGCCAGGCCAGCTGCGGGCCCTGGAACTCCTTGAGGTAGCGGCCGAGAGGCGCGTCGAGGTCGAGCTTGCGGTCATCCACGAGGGCGAGGATCGCGGGGGCCGTCGCCACGACCTTGGTCAGCGAGGCGATATCGAAGATGGTGTCGGTCGTCATCGGCTCCACGGCCGGTGTCACGGCGCGCAAGCCCAGGGCCTTTCGGTAGAGCAGGCGGTTGCCCTGGCCGACCAGGATGACGGCGCCGGGCGTGTCGCCCCCGGCGACCGACTCGCGCACGACCCGATCGAGGTCCGACCAGTCGAGGCTCTGGGCCGCCGCGGCGGCAGGGAACAGGAGGAAGGCGGCCAGGAGGGCCGCGGCGCGCCTCAGCATGGCTCCATGATAGCGGCGCGCCCGGGGCGACTGCCGGAGAAAATCGCCGCCCCCGTGCTAGGATTCCACCGTCATGCAGCGGATCTTCGTTACGGGCGCCACGGGCTTCGTGGGGCACGCCGTGGTGCGGGCGCTCGTCGCCCACGGCTTCCTCGTGCGGTGCCTGGTGAGACCGGGCTCCGAGGCGGCGCTCAAGGGCTTCGAGTCCATCGACCGCGTCCCGGGCGACGTGCTCGAGCCCGACAAGCTCGCCGCCTCCGTCGAAGGGTGCGGAGCGGTCGTCAACCTGGTCGGCATCATCCGCGAGCACCGCGCGCGCGGCATCACCTTCGACCGCCTGCACACGCAGGCGACGGCGAACATGGTGGCGGTCGCCCACGAGGCAGGCGTCAAGCGTTATATCCAGATGAGCGCCGTCGGCACGCGGCCGGGCGCAACGTCGCGCTACCACCAGAGCAAGTGGCAGGCCGAGGAGATCGTGCGCGCGAGCGCGCTCGACTGGACGATCATCCGGCCCTCGCTGATCTACGGTCCGGGCGACGAGTTCGTCTCCGTGCTGGCCCGCATGGTCCGCCGCCTACCCGCCGTGCCCGTGCTGGGCGACGGCCAGTACCGCGTCCAGCCGGTCGCCGTCGAGCACGTCGCGGAGGGCTTCGCGCGCGCACTCCGGCTCGCAACGGCCGCAGCGCAGACCTACGAGATCGGCGGGCCCGAGCCCTGCCGCTTCGTGGATCTCCTCGATCTGATCGGCGCGGCGCTCGGACTGCCGCGGGTCCGCAAGGTCTACGTGCCGCTTGGAGTGGTGAAGGCGATGACGCGGGCGCTGGGCTGGCTGCCCTTTTTCCCGGTGACCACGGACCAGCTGATCATGCTGGAGGAGGGCAACGTCACCGACTCCAGCCGCTTCTACACCGACTTCGGGATGACTCCCGAGCCGCTGGCCCAGGGGCTCAAGCGCATGCTCGAGACGCCGTGACGGACCACCCCTTCAAGACCACCGGGCTTCGCCACGGCACGGACGACCCGCGCGGCCTGATCGAGCGCATCGACGGGCAGCTGGCGGAGCGCATCGAAGAGGCGGTGGAGATGGCCGCGCTCCACCTGCTCGTCGAGCTCCGCAAGCGGCACAACCGCCCGGCGCCGGAGACAGACAGCCGTGCCGACCGTGAGGAGTTCCAAACCCTGGCTGGCGAGCTCCTCGCGCATCTCGGACGGGCCTTCGAAGCTGGTCTCGATGCGGAGCGCCGCCCGGACCTGGAGCGGGCGCGGGCCGGGGGCGCCGATCCGCGCGCGCGTGAGCTGCGCGGCCAGATCTTCCTCGCCCGGCAGCTGCCCGACTACTGGCAGCGCCTCGAAGTCTACCGGGCGGCCCATGCCGAGGCGTACCTCGCTTCGCCGCCTCCGTCAACGGGCTTCCTGAAGCGCCTGTTCAACCCCTAGGCGGCCCTCAGCGACCCGGCACCCGTCTCCTCGAGTTCGAGCTGGGTGACAGCCCAGAGGTCCTCGCAGGAGTCCAGCGCCTCTTGCCAGCCGGCGTATTGCTCCAGCAGCGCCTGGCGCATCGCGGCGAGCCGCCCCTCAGCCTCATCGAGGCGGGCACGGAGCTCGGGCAACTGTCTGGCCGAGACCTTGACGACCCCGGCCCGGGTCGACGAGGCGATGCGGTCGAGCAAGCGGTTCAGCTCATCACGAAGCAGACAATCCAGCGGGTTCATGTGTCCCTCCTGTCCCCTATCTAATGATGGGCTTTGATACTAAACATACGACGAGTAATACGTCAAGCCTTTTCGACTTCCGCCTCACCTGCCCGCGCTTCGCTACATCCATGTCATTGAGACGGTAGACTCGGGCGAGAGCTTCGGTCCGAGCGTCACGACGCTGAGGTTTTCCCCTCGCGCTTGAGTTGAACAACTGTTATGGTCAGCAACACATGTTACAGCCATGGCTGCTTCTCCTGCTGAGCCTGCCGCCCCGCCCATCGAGCCTGCGGGTACGCGCATGGCGCAGGCTCAAGGCGCTGGGCGCGGTCGCGCTGAAGAGCGGGGCCTACCTCCTGCCCTTCTCTCCCGACCGCTAC
Source organism: Candidatus Rokuibacteriota bacterium (assembly GCA_030647435.1). Taxonomy (NCBI): domain Bacteria; phylum Candidatus Rokuibacteriota; species Candidatus Rokuibacteriota bacterium. Next base: position 29,222 of record JAUSJX010000006.1, on the reverse strand, counting down.
GAGCAGTTCCAGTGGCTCGCCCAGGAGGTCCAGAAGGACCGGGGCGAGGCGACCCTCCTCAAGGTGGACCGCGTGGAGAACATGAAGCAGCCCGAGGTCGTCCGGCTCTTCCATGAGGCCCGCAACATCGACTACGCGTCCCTTACGGATCGCTACAGGAAGCTCGGCTCGGCCAAGCGGCCACGGGCGGCCGAAGAGCTGGCGCGGCTGGCGCGCGAGCTGGATCGCCTGGCCGACATCGACTTCTTCGAAGCCCCCGGCCGCCAGCAGGCGCTGCGTGCCCGGGAAGCGGCAGAGCGGCGGATGACGGGACTGCCCAAGGCCGGCGCTCGGCCGGCCGGGCGGCTGGACCTCGAGGCCCTCCAGGGCCGCCGCTGGGCCACCCGCCCGCGGCCGCACGTGGATCGCATCGCTTCGGCGTGGCTCATCAAGCGCTTCCTCGATCCGGCGGCTGAGTTCGTCTTCGCCGCGGCCGACGAGCTGCCGGTCGACGCCATCCCCTTCGACATGGCGGGCGTGGAGTTCGGCCACCAGGGCGATCACTGCACCTTCGAAACCCTGCTTCACCGCTCGGGGCTTCGCGATCGTCGCCTGGCGGCCATCGCCGAGATCGTCCACGAGGCCGATGTCCACGACGCCAAGTTCCAGCGAGAAGAAGCGCGCGGCCTTGATCTGGTCCTGCGCGGGCTCCTCGCCGCGATCAAGGACGACCACGAGGCGCTGGCACAGGGACTGACCCTGTTCGATGGACTCTACTCGACGATTGGAGAGCGCCGATGATCCAACAGCGAACCACGTCGGGCCTCATACACTACTTCCTCTATCTCGGGAGTCTGGGCTTCGGCGGCCCTGTGGCCCTGATCGGCTACATGCAGCGCGACCTCGTCGAGCAGCGTGGCTGGTTCACGAAGGAGGAATACCTCAAAGGCCTCGCGCTTTCTCAGCTGGCTCCGGGGCCCCTCGCCGCCCAGCTCGCGATCTGCCTCGGCTACACGCACGGCCGGGTGTGGGGCGCCACAGCGGTCGGAGTCGCCTTCATCGCACCGTCGTTCCTCATGACCGTGGCCCTGGGCGCCCTCTACCTCGCCTATGGCGGGCTGTCCTGGATGCAGGCGGCCTTCTACGGCGTGGGCGCAGCCGTGATCGGGATCATCGTCCGCTCGGCGTGGAAACTCGGCACCATGACCATGGCGGGAGATCGGCTGCTCTGGGGCATCTTCGCTGTGATGGCGCTGGTCACGGCGTGGACCGAGTCCGAGATCGGCGTGCTCTTCGTCCTCTGCGGCGTGTTCGTCCTGCTGGTCCAGGCGCCGCCGCGCCGCCTCTTGGGTCTCGTGGGCTCGCACAAGGCCCTCTGGAGCGCCCCGTGGCCGGCCCTGCTCCTCACCGGTCTCGGCGCCACCGCGACTTTCGGCGTCCTGCTCGACATCCTCTGGTTTTTTACCAAGGCCGGCGCCTTTGTCTTCGGCAGCGGGCTCGCCATCGTCCCCTTCCTCTACGGCGGCGTGGTCCAGGAGCACCACTGGTTGAACGACAAGCAGTTCCTCGACGCCGTCGCGGTTGCCATGATCACGCCGGGCCCGGTCGTGATCACGGTCGCGTTCATCGGCTATCTCGTCGCGGGGATGGGCGGGGCCATCGCGGCGGGCATCGGCGTCTTCCTGCCCGTCTATCTCTTCGTCGTCATCCCGTATCCCTGGTTCGACAAGTGGAGCGCCAATTCTCAAGTTAGGGCCTTCGTCAAAGGTGTCACGGCCGCGGCCGCGGGCGCCATCGCGGGCGCCTGCTTCGTGCTGGGCAAGCGCGCGATCTTCGATTGGCCGACGGCTGCGCTTGCGGTGGCAGCGCTCGCGCTCCTGTGGCGCTTCAAGGTCCCCGAACCGATCCTCATCGTCGGTGCGGGCCTGATAGGCTTTGCCATCTTCTGGCTGCGAGGCGCGGCATGAGGTCACCCCTAGGGACGTGCGTCTGGTCCAAGGCCGACAGCATCACGAAGTTCGAGCCCCCTCAATTTGGAGACAAGCCATGACACATCAGAAGGTCCTTTTCGTCTGTCTCCACGGCGCGGCCAAGAGTGTTCTGGCCGCAGCCGATTTCGAGCGCATGGCGAAGGAGCGCGGCCTGCCCATCGCCGCCGAGTCGGCGGGCACCGAGCCCGATCCCGAGATCGCGCCGCCGGTGCTGGCCGCGCTCCAGGCCGAGGGCGTGGACATGGCCGGGCGAACGCCCAGGCTCGTGACGCGCGAGATGGCGGCCGGCGCCACGAGAGTCGTCGCTTTCGGCTGCGGCCTCGGCGCCGCGGCGCCCGATGGCGACAGGATCGAGCAGTGGGAGGACGTGCCGGCTGTGAGCGACGGACTGCCGGCCGCGCGCGCGGTCATCCGGGAACACATCGAGCGCCTGCTCGACGGATGGAGAGCAACATGAAGTGGATCACCCGAGCGAAGGCCCGCGTGGACAGGATCGCCTGCCCATGGCTCATCCGCCGCTTCATTGACAAGCAGGCGGAGTTCCTCTTCGTCCCCGATGCCGAAGTGATGGCGACGGCCACGCGTGAGGGCGCGACACCCTTCGATGTACCGGGAGTCGAGCTCGGCCATCACGGGGAGCGCTGCTCCTTCGACGCCTTCCTCGACAAGTACCGCCTCACCGATCCCGCGCTCCAGGCGCTCGCCCTCATCGTGCGCGGCGCTGACACCGACGCGCGCGGCATCGCGAAGGAGGCCTGGGGGCTCTACGCCGTGGCGAGCGGCTTCCGCGAAATCAGCCGCGACGACTTCGAGAACATGGAGCGCCAGTTCCCCGTCTACGACGCGCTCTATGCCTACTGCCGGAGCGGGCTGCCGCGTGGGGCGTGACGCCCGGCTCGTCTTCGTTGCGAAGTCGGCCCGCACCTTCTGCTACGGCTTCCTCGGCGTTCTCCTGCCCGTCTACCTGACCCAGCTGGGGCTGGACGCGACCGAGCTCGGCATCGCGGTGACCCTGACCCTGCTCGCCAGCACCGCGATGACGTTCGCCATCCGCTGGCCGGCCGAGCGCTGGAGCCCCCGGGTCGCGTTGATGGCGCAGTCGGTGCTCATCGTCGGCTCGGCCGCGCTCTTCCTCTGGACGCGAAATCCATGGCTCGTGGTGCTCGCAGCCATGATCGGCAATCTTGCCGTGGGCACGGGCGAGACCGGGCCCTTCCTCGCGCTCGAGCAGGTCATCGTCACGCGCGCCACGCCGCGCGAGCGGCTGACGATGGCGCTCTCCCTCTACAACCTGACGGGCTATGCGGCGGCCGGCCTGGGGGCCGCCGCCGTCGCGCGCGCAGGCGCCTCGCCGCGCTTCCTCTTCGCGCTCTTCCTGCTGAGCGGGCTCGTCCAGATCGCGGCCTACGGTCTCATGGCGTCCCGGAAGCCGCCGTCGGCGGCGGCCCGGCGGGCGGCGGGAGCGCCGTCGCGGCCCTTCGTGCGGCGCGTCGCGGCCATCTTCGCCCTCGACTCCTTCGCGGGCGGCTTCGTCGTCCAGAGCCTCATCACCTACTGGTTCTACACGCGCTTCGGCTTGGGTCTCGCCGAGCTCGGCTGGATCTTCTTCGGCGTGCAGATCCTCTCGGGTCTCTCGCTGCTGCTGGCAGCCCGGGTCGCGCCGCGGCTCGGTCTCGTCAACACCATGGTCTTCTCCCACCTGATCTCGAACGTGCTGCTGATCTGCGTGGCGCTGTCACCGGTCGCCTGGATGGCCGTCGCCTTCCTGCTGGCGCGCCACCTCCTCTCGCAGATGGACGTGCCGACGCGGCAGACCTTCCTCATGCTGGCCGTCGAGGACCACGAGCGTGAGCATGCCGCGGCCGTGACGAACCTCAGCCGGACCCTGGCCCAGTCCGTGACTCCCGCCGCGACCGGCTGGATCATGCAGGGGCTGTCGCTGTCGGCCCCCTTCTTCCTGGGCGGCGGGCTGAAGATCGTCTACGATCTCCTCCTCTACGCGATGATCCGCAATGTGAAGACGAAGTAGCGTGCCGGGCGGCGCTCAGCGAAGTAGCCGGCGCAGGCCGGCGTCAACCAGGCGCGGGGCGATCACGCTCGCGACCGAGAGGATCCACGACGGCCGGAAGGGATAGACCTCCGCGCGCGGCCGCCTGACGCAGCGGAGGATGCACCGTGCGACGTGCTCGGAAGACTGGATGGGGCCGTGGGATCCCGGCCCCGCGCGCCGCGCCTCGACCTCGTGGAACTCCGTCGCCGTGCCGATCGGGTACACCAGGCTGACCGAGATGCCCGTGCTCGCGAGCTCCACCCGCAGCGCCTCGCTGAACCCGCCGAGCGCGAACTTGGTGGCGCTGTACGCGCCGCGATAGGGCACGCCGCGGCGCCCGACGATGGACGAGACGTTGATGATGTGCCCCCGTCCCTGCCGCCGCATCCACGGCAGCACGGCCTGCGTGGCCGTGAAGACTGCCATGACGTTGAGCTCGAGGAGGGCGCGGAACTCGTCAGGCTTGGTGTCTTCCACCGTGGCGGACAGCCCCCGCCCCGCGTTGTTGACGAGGACGTCGATCCGTCCCCAGCGCGACGCGACGTCGTCAACCATGGCGCGCACCGCACCCGCATCGGTCACGTCGACGCGGTAGACCGCCGCCTCGCCTCCGGCGGCCGCGATCTGCTTCGCCAGCCGGTCGAGGCGCTCGCGCCGCCGCGCGCAGACTGCCACGCGCATCCCCACCCCTGCCAGAACACGCGCCGTCGCTTCCCCGATCCCGGCCGACGCGCCGGTGACGATCGCCACCCTGCCGGCGAGCGAGCTCAACGCGGTCGGCCCGCGGCTACTTGCCGGTGACGGCCTTGACGGCTTCCTGGGTGACCGAGACCATCCGGTCGAGCTGCTCCTCGGTGATGACCAGCGCCGGAGAGAAGAAGATGTTCTCCATCCGCGCGCGCGTGATCACGCCGCGCTTGCTCATCTCCTGCATGAGCCGCGCGCCGATCTTTTGGTCCGCGCCGTAAGACTTCTTCGTCGCCTTGTCCTCGACCAGCTCGACGGCGGCCAGCAGCCCCTTGCCCGAGCGGATGTCGCCGACGTTCGGATGGCTGTCGAACGCCGCGTGCAGGGCCTTGTGCAGGCGCGTGCCGAGGGTGGCCGAGCGCTCCGAGAGCCGCTCGCGCTCCATGATCTCGACGTTCTTGAGGCCGACGGCGCAGCAGGTCGGGTGCCCCGAGTAGGTGAAGGCGTGCATCCACTTGTCCTCGGGCTTGACCGAGTCCATGGCCTCCTTGACGTCCTTGGAGACCATGATGCCGCCCAGCGGGAGATAGCCCGAGGACACGCCCTTGGCGAAGGACATGATGTCGGGCAGCACGTTCCAGTGCGTCATCGCGAACCAGTGGCCCGTCCGGCAAAAGCCCGTGATCACCTCGTCGGCGATGAAGAGGACCTGGTGCTTGTCGCACACCTTGCGCACCAGCGGGAAGTAGTCGTCGGTCGGATAGATGACGCCGCCGCCGCCGTGGATGGGCTCGGCGATGAAGGCCGCCACCGTGTCGGCGCCCTCACGGACGATCGCCTCCTCGAGCAGGCGCGCCGCGGTCTGCCCCGCCGTCTCGCCGGGCTTCGCGCCCTCCTGGCGGTACGGGTAGCAGGTCGGGATGTGGACGAAGCCCGGCACCCGGGGCTCGAACATCTTCCAGTAGGGCGGCATGCCGGTGGCGCTCATCGCCTGGAGCGTCACGCCGTGGTAGGCGTTGAAGCGCGAGATCACCTTGACCTTGTCGGGCTTGCCCTTGGCCTTCCAGTAGAAGCGCGCCGTCTTGAACGCTGATTCATTCGACTCGGCCCCGCCGCACGTGAAGAAGACCCCCTGCATGTTCGGGTACGAGATCGAGATGAGCTTCTCCGCGAGCTGCACCGCCGGGATGTTCGACGAGCCCGCGTAGGCCGAGAAGTAGGCCAGCTCGCTCATCTGCGCCGCGGCGGCTTTCGCCAGCTCCTCGCGGCCGTGGCCGACGTTGGTGTTCCAGAGCCCCGCCAGGCCGTCGATGTACTCCCGCCCCTGGATGTCGGTGATCGTGGCGCCGCGGCCCTTGACGTAGACCATGGGCTCGAGGTGATCGCTCGGGTGATGCAGCGGGTGGATCAGGTGATCCTGGTCGGACTTGATCAGCTCTGCGGCCTGCACGGCCATCGGATGCCTCCTCGAGTGGATCAGCGATGATAAATGGACTGGGCGGGCGAATGCGCCCGGTAGTCGCCGCCGGGGATCGGCACGGCCCGGCGGAGCGGCCCGACGTACCAGTAGATGTACGCCGTGACCTGCCTCCCTCCGGCCAACCGCACCCCAACCTCCCCGCGATGATACTGGCTGCCCTCGACGGAGTCCAGCGCCAACCAGAAGCCGGGGTCCTTGAGCCGGTAGACCTCGCCGCGGATCACGCCGCCTCCGTCCCGCAGCGCGGCCGGGTAGCGGCCCAGATCGAAGAGGAGGCCGGCGACCTCCCCGTCGCCCACGGAGTCGGCGCGGCCCTCGAGCAGCGCGTGGAGCCGGAAGCCGCGCATGAGCGTGCCGTACACGAAGAGCAGAGGCTCAGCGTCCACGGAGCAGGGCCTCGAAGTCACGCAGCGCGGCGGCGTAGCGGGCGCCCGCCACCCACATGAAATCGTTGTGATGCGCTCCCGGAATCACGACCAGGGTCTTGGGCCCCGTCACCCTCTCGAAGAGGCGCCGGCCGTGCCAGAGCGGCACGATCTCGTCGGCCTCCCCGTGCATGACCAGCACGGGGCATCGCACCCGGCGGATCTTGTCCACGTTGCGGAACTTGTCGACGGGGAAGACCGGGATCCGCGTCATCACCCGGAGGGCCGACAGGAAGGGGCTCTCCAGAATGAGCCCGCCGACGAACCTGCGCGCCGCCAGGTCCACCGCCGCTCCGGCGCCCAGCGAGCGGCCGTAGAGGATGATCCGCTCGGGCTGAACGCGCAGGTCACGCGTCAGGTAATCGTACGCGGCATCGATATCGGCGTAGACGTTCGGCTCCGACGGCCGCCCCTCGGAGAGACCGTAGCCGCGGTAGTCGTAGGCGAACACGCTGAAGCCCAGATCCCGCAGGACGGGCAGCAGCGGCAGCACCGAGCCCAGGTCTTCCCCGTTGCCGTGGCTGAAGAGCACCGTGTACGTCGCCCCAGGGTTCGGAAGGTAGACCGCGGCGATCCGCTCGCCGCCGGCGGTGGTCAGCCTGAGGACGTCGGGCGTGTCGCGGTAGCTCGGAGCGGGAGGCAGGAAGATCATACGGTCGGAGGCGACCCAGACCCACGCGCCGACGGCCGCGTAGATGAACGCCAGCGAGAGGACGATGCGGAGGAGTGAGAACTCGGGGATCAGCAAACGCCTGAGCCGGGCCGGGCTCACGATGCCCGACTACGGCAGGCGGGTCTCGGTGGCCTTCGGCGGCTCCTCACGGGAGCTGGTGGTGGGCGAGCCTCAGCCAACCTTGATGCCGAAGCGCGGGAGGACGAAGCGGACGAGGCCTATCCAGGCGCAAAGCGCGACAACCCCCGTGAGGATCGGTGCCCACTCCACCTAGACCTCCTTGGCGCTGACGGCCTGGAGCACGGCGTTGACGAAATCGCTCTCCGGGATGGCACCCTCGAACTCGACGCGGTCGTTGATCACGATCTTCGGCACCGCCATGACCTGGTAGCGCTGCGACAGCTCGGGGAACTCCGTCGCCTCGACGCACTCGGACCGGACGTGCTCCGAGGCAATCGACATGTGCTGTGCCAGGCGCACGGCCCGCGGGCAGTGCGGTCAGGTCGGCGTGGCGAAGACCTTGATGGTGACGTCTTCGGTCAGCCCGGCCAGGGCCGCCTTCGTCTCGTCCTTGAGCTGCGCTTCGCCCGTGGAGACGGCGACGATGGAGTCGATCAGGTTGGAGAACTCGTAGCCCGCCGGGGTGCCCAGGAAGCGGATGCCGTAGTCCTTGGCGCCCTCGACCACGATCGCAGGCGTGACCGACACGCCGTAGGCTAGGGCCTCGTCCCGCTCGATGTGGGGATTCATCAGCTTGACGGTGATCTTCTCGGAGAGGGCGGCCACCTCCTTGATGAGCGAGACGGTCTGGGCGTTGTTCTCGGGCCCGAGCTCCGAAGCGAAGACCGTCAGCGTCACCGGTCCCGTGAGCTTCTCGAACTCCCGCGTGACCGCCTGCTCGTCCTGGGCCGTGAGGTATCCCATGGCTCAGTATACCCTCACGCCCGCGGCGCTCCCCGCACGATCTCGAGCATGCGGCGGTAACCGGAGGGATCGATGCGGGCGTCGATCAGGGTCGGCCCCGGCGCACCCTGCGCGGCGACGAGCGCGCCGGCGAAGCCCGCCTCGTCCGCCGCGGTCCAGGCCGTCACGCCGAACGAGCGCGCGAGGAGCGCCGGATCGGGCCCCGCGTAGCGCATGGACGCGCCCGCGTAGCCCTTCTGCTCCTGCTTGATCTCGATGAGCGACAGCGCCGCGTCGTTGAACACGATGACGGTGATGGGCAGGCGCAGTCGCGCGGCCGTCTCGAGCTCCGCCGCGACCATCATGAAGCCGCCGTCGCCCGTGAAGCACACCACCCGCTGCTCGGGGAAGGCGAGCTGGGCGGCGATGGCCGCCGGCAGCGCGAAGCCCATAGTCGCGAGCCCGTTCGAGATCAGGAACTCCCCCGGCTCCACAGCCTGCCAGTACTCGGCGGCCTGGAACATGTGGGCGCCGGCGTCCACCGTCGCGATGGTCCCGGCGGGAGTCAACTCGCGGGTGATCTGGACCACCCGGTGCGGCGCCAACCCCGGCACGCCGATCTCGAGCGCGCGCTGTCGCTCGCGGCGCAGCCTGTCCACCTCGACCACGTCCCAGTCGGCGTGGTGCTGGTGGAGCCGCGGCGCCAGCTCCTCGAGGATGACGCCGAGGTCGCCCACCACCTCGAGAGCCGGGGAGAAGTAGCCCCCGCCCCCAACAGCGGTGAGCGAAGGCGCTCCGGACGGCCCCCGCACCAGACTCAGCACGGGCGCGGTGTAGCTCCAGCGGCGCGGGATCAGCTCGACCGTGTCGAGGCCGAAGGCGATGATGAGGTCGGCGCGACCGACCACGGGCTCCTCGAGCGCGCCGCCCGTGAACACGCCCATCGCCAGCGGGTGAGGATCGGGCAGCGCGCCCTTGGCCTTGTAGGTGGTCAGGACGGGCGCGGGCAGCGCTTCGGCAAAGGCGCGCAGCCACTTCGCGTCGGCGGCGCGGCACTGAAGCCCCGCCAGGACCACGGGCCGCTTGGCCTTCTTGATCAACGCCACCGCGCCGTCGAGATCGGCGGCGGCCGGCTGTGGCAGCGGCGCGGGCGTCGCCGTCGTCGCGACCGGCACGGCGGGCTGGCTCGCTATGTCGGCCGGCAGATCCAGATGCACGGGGCCTCTCGGCTCCTTCATCGCGAGCTGGGCGGCATGGGCGACCCAGTGGCCGGCCGACTCCGCCGTGACGGCAAGGCTGCCCTTCACCACCAGCGCCAGGAAGGCCGCGTGGTCGAAGGCCTGGTGCGTGGCGAAGCCGAGCGTCGCCTCGGGGTGGCGGTCCGAGAGATAGATCAGCGGGCTCCGATCCAGGAAGGCGTGGGCGAGGCCGGTCGCGCTGGCGCTGACGCCGGGGCCCAACGTTGACAGCACCGCGCCCGGAGCGCCGCCGAGCTCGCCCGTCACGGCGGCCATGATGCACGCGGCGGACTCCTGGTGGCAGAGGACGAAGGGCAGGCCCTGCACACGCGCGGCCTCGAGCAGTTCGAGGTTTGAGCCGCCGCCCGGGACGCCGAAGATGCGCTGGACTCCGGCGCGGCGCAGGCCGTCGATCAGGATCTCGGCGACGGTGGGCATCAGGAACGGACGGGCAGGATCACGGTCGCGGTGCCGGGGACGGTCACCTCGCCCGCGTTCTCGAGCCACAGCTCGAGGTCGACGCGGCCGTCCGGGCCCTTCTTCTTGACGCGCCCGCGGGCCGCGATGGTCTCGCCGGCGAAGTTCGGCCGCCGCATCTGGAAGCCGAGCGACTTGACGAAGCCGTCCTCGCCCATCCAGTCGGTGACCACGCGGCAGAGGCAGCCGCGGATGAAGGCCGTGTTGATGAAGATGTCCTTGTGCCCGGCCTGCTGGGCGAATTCGCGGTCGTGGTGAATCGGGTAGAAGTCCTGGGTGCCCGAGACCTGGGCGACCATGCGCGTCGGCGTCAGCTCGAGCGAGAAGCCCTTGATCTCCTCCCCTTCCTGCACGTCTTCCCAAGCCGGACTTTCCCGGCGCGCCCCTTCGCTCATGCCCGGCTCACTCCCGTGGCGATCTCGTCGGGCGTGCGGTGGACGAGGATCTGGTTGGTCCGCTTGGCGACGACGTCCTGCTTCTGGTTCACGATCGTGGTCTCGGTGCGGATCCAGACCGAGAGCGGGTCGAGCTTGGTTCCGCGCTGGTGGATGGCGACCACCTTGTGGCTGGCGCCGAGGCGGTCGCCCACCTTCACGGGCTGGTGCCACTCGAACGCCTGGTTGAGGTTGATCAACCGGTCGCCGGGCGTCGGGATCTGGCGGACCACCGGGAAGATGTCGTAGTCGGCCGGCGGGTACGGCCCGAGGGAAGCGAAATAGTCCACCATCACGGGCGGGCAGTGCCCGTCCTCCAGAAAGCGCGGGTTCATGTCGTCGAGCATCTGGCAGTGGCGGCGGATGGGCTCGTGCTCCACCGGGTAGCGCCCCCATCGCAGCGGGGTTTCATACCCCTCCCACTGCTTCTTCACCGCCTTGACGTCGTAAGCCACGGGGGACGCTAGCCGGCGAGGCGGGCGAGGACGGGGCGCATCCGGTCGAGCGCCTTGCGGATGTTGGCCTCCGAGTTGGCGTACGACAGGCGCAGGTAACCCTCGCCGTACTGGCCGAAGGCCGTGCCGCCGAGGACGGCCACGCCGCCTTCCTGGAGGATGGCCTCGGCAACCTCGCTGGACGGCCGCTTGAGCGCCTTGATGTTGGGGAAGACGTAGAAGGCGCCCTTGGGTGTCCGGCACGTCACCCCCGGCAGCGCGTTGAGCCCCGCCACGATGATGTCCCGCCGCCGCTTGAACTCCGCCACCATCTGGCGCACCGGCATCTGGTCGCCCTGGAGCGCGGCGATGCCCGCCCACTGGGTGAAGGAGGCGGTGCAGGAGTTCGAGTTGACCATCAGCCGCGCCACGTGCTCCGCGAGCGGCACCGGCATGACACCGTAGCCCATGCGCCAGCCCGTCATTGCATAGCTCTTGGAGAAGCCGTCCAGGATGATGGCGAGATCGCGCATCCCGGGGAAGCGGGTGATCGACGCGAACTCGCCCTCGTAGAGGAACGCCTTGTAGATCTCGTCGGTCAGCACCGGGATCTGGTACTTCACGGCGATCTCCGCGATGCGGCCGAGCTGGTCCAGGCCCAGCACGCCGCCCGTCGGATTCTGAGGCGAGTTGATGATGATGAGCCTGGTCTTCTTCGAGGCGGCTTTCTCGAAGACCGCCATGTCGAAGCCGAAGTCGCTCTCCTCGCGAAGCGGGATGGGCACGGGGACGCCGCCCACGAAGTTGATGACTGACTCGTAGATCGGGAAGCCCGGGTTCGGATAGATCACTTCGTCACCCGGATTCACCAGGGCGGTGATCACGAAGTACATGATGGGCTTGGCGCCCGGCGTCACCACGATCTCCTCGGGCGCCACCGGGATGTTGCGCGTTCCGCCTATGTCCTTGGCGATCGCCTCTCGCAGCTCGGGCAGCCCGGCGGCGGGGCCGTAGTGCGTGGCGCCGTCATCGAGGGCCCGCTTGGCCGCCTCGCGGATGTGGGCGGGCGTGTCGAAGTCCGGCTCGCCGATCTCGAGGTGGACGATCTCCTTGCCCTGCCGCTCGAGGGCCTTGGCGCGGGCCAGCACCTCGAAGGCGGACTCGGTACCCAGCCGTGACATGCGCTCGGCGAAGTTCATGATGGCGACGATTATACTCGACGCCATGGAGCTGGTGGAGGTCGCGGCGGGCTGGTTCTGGATGGGTTGGGAGGAGGGGCATCCGGGCGAGCGACCGCGCCACCGGGTCTGGCTCGATGGCTTCGCCATCGCCCGCGCTCCAGTGACCAACGCCGAGTACGCCCGCTTCCTGGAGGCGGCGGAGGCCGCTCCCCCGCCCTGGTGGGACGACCCACGCTTCAGCGATCCGGGGCAGCCCGTGGTCGGCGTCAACTGGTTCGAGGCGTCGCTCTACTGCGACTGGCTGTCGAGTGCGAGCCGCGGACGCTACCGGCTGCCGACGGAAGCCGAGTGGGAGAAGGCGGCTCGCGGCGGGCTCGAAGGCGTGCGCTTCCCGTGGGGGGACGAGAGACCCGCGGCGGCGGGCTTCGACAGGCCGCCACAGGTCACCGAAACAGCCGCCAACCCGCTGGGACTCCACGCGCTCTCAGGCGTCTGCCACGAGTGGTGTCTCGACTGGGAGGACGAGGGGTACTACGCGGCATCACCCGAGCGGAACCCACTGGGACCGCCCCGCGGCACGCGGCGCGTCTCGCGTGGCGGCGCCTGGCGGCACCAGGATCCGTGGAGCCCCGTCGCCCACCGCTCGTCCCTGCCGCCCGACCTGCGCTACTCCGACTACGGCTTCCGGCTGGTTCGCGCTGCGGACTGACTACAGACTTGTGCGGAGGCCTTCGATGTCCCGCCGGACTTCCTGGAATGCGACACGAACGACGGCATGGGTCGCCGCGAAGCGCTCGTTCATCTCAGTGCGCAGGCCGGTACCCTGGCGATCCACGCGTTCAGAGAGGACGATCACACCCTCCGCAATGCCGCGTATGTCGTGACGAAGGTGCTCCGCCACGACGTCGAAATGGCGCCGGGTTTCGGCGGCGGTGTCTCGCACTTCCTGGCGGAGTGCCTCGAACTCCCCGCGCACGGTCCCGAACTCCCCGTGCAGGGTCCCGAACTCCCCGCGCAGGGTCCCGAACTCCTGGCGCAGGGTCCCGAACTCGCGGCTCAAATCGTCGCGGAAGCCGCCCAGAGCCTGGTCGAGGTAAGCGCGGGTCTCGGCGTCCACGGCGCTACTCTAGCCCTCCGCCCGCCTTCATTTCAAGTGTGTCGCGTCGGATACAGCGCCGTCCTACGTGTGAGCGATGACGTCGATCTCGACGAGCGCACCGGCGGGCAGCTTGGCCACCTGGACGGTCGAGCGGGCCGGCGGCTGCGCCCCCGCGTGCCGCTTGTAGACCTCGTTCATCTCGGCGAAATCTTCCATCCGCGCGAGGAACACCGTGGCCTTGACCATCCGGTCGAGTCTACTGCCGCAGCTGTCGAGGATCGCCTTGAGGTTGGCGAAGATCTGCTCGGTCTGCTCGCCGACGGATGAGCCCGTGAGCGCGGTCTCGCCGGGCTTGAGAGCGATCTGGCCGGAGACGAAGACGAGATTGTCCACCTTGATGGCCTGCGAGTAGGGCGCCCCCTGGAGGGGTTCGGGCGCCTTGTTTGTCTGGATCACGAACTTTTTCGCCATTGAGTTCTCCTTGACTACCAGAGGCTTGCCGGCAGCGGCAGCCCCTCGAAGTCCGATGTGGGTAGCGGTTCCGGGGGCGTGACGCCGAGGTCGGCGGCCAGGGCATAGAGCTGGCGGAGGTGCCGGGCCGCGTGCCATGTGGTGCGCTCGAGCAGCTCGTGGCCGTTCTGCGGGCCGTAGTAGACCTTGATGGTGCGAGCGTACTCGGAAGGGCCGGCGCCCTCGAACCAGCCGGAGACGCGCCCGCGCACGAGCGCGCCGTAGCGCGCGACCGCCGGGCCGTCGACGAGGTCCGGCGGCGCCTTCTCCTGGAGCCACGACTCGCGCAGCTCACCCATGTCCATGCCGTCGACATAGGCCAGCGACAGCCTGAAAACGTGGAAGGCCAGATCCCGCACGCTCCGGTCGCGCTGGGGCGGCTTGTGGTCGAGCGCGCTGACGGGGAGCGCGGCCAGCAGTGTTCCGGTACATGCCAGGATCCTGTCGAGCCGCGCGCCGAGCTCGAGCGGCGGCAGCTTGGGCGTTCTGCCCGCCGGATGACCCGATTGGCGATCCCCCGATTGACGATCCATGGCCGGCTGCCCTACCGCACGCTCAAGAACACGTGGAGCCCGCGACGGTCCGCGACGACGAGGTCAAGCAGGCCGTCGCCGTCGAGGTCTTCCACCAGAAGGTTGGACTGGACCGGGCCCGTGAGCTGGAGCGCCCAGCGCTCCTCCCAGCGGCGGCCCGTCAGCTCCAGCGCGGCCAGCACGTCGCGGCCCTGGCGCGGCAGGATGACCTCGAGCCGACCGTTGCCGCTCATGTCGGCGATCACGGCCTGGTCCTGATTGCGGGACCCGGCCGCATGCGAGGAGTAGCCCAGGGCCTTCCCCGACGGAATGAGGGACGCGGCCCTCCGCTCGTACGCCACCAAGACGCCGGCGAGATGCGGCGTGTTGACAGCGATGAGCTCGGGAATGCCGTCGCCCGAGACGTCCGCCGCGCCGATCACGTGCACCCAGCGGTTGCTCTGACCGAAGGCGGGCCCCTCGGCCAGGACCTCGAGCCCGCCTTCGCGCCAGCCGAGCACGAGGATCGAGGAGCCCTGGCGCGGCGCGCTCTTGACGACGACCGCCGCCGGGCGGCGGCCTTCGCCGATCGGCGCCATGATCGCGATCAGGTCCTCGAGGACTGCGGGCGCGCGGACGACGTAGCGGAACCGGATCGTGAGAGCGTTGGGCACGACGGCGATCACGGTCACGGCCGACGCCTCGAGCTTGTTTCCGAGGACGCCGTGCGGGTAGCGCTCGGTCGGGTCCGACAGGACCACAGCCTGGAGCCCGGAGGAGCCGTCCAGACTGCCGAGCGTGATCCGCGAGTCGGGCAGCGCCTGCGCGTCCACGCGTGAAACCACGCGGGGACCGGAGGGCAGGCTTCCGATGAGCACGAGGGCGCCGTCGGCGGCCACGGCCAGGAGGTCGTCCCAACCCTTTCCCTCGAGGGTGACGGGAACAGGCGAGGTCAGCCGGGAAAGGGCGCCACCAACGTCGAAGGCGCGAAGCGCGCCCTCGCTCCACACGAGGAGGCGGCCCTCGGGCGACACGGCGACGACCGCGCTCCGCCCCTCGCCGAGCGCGACGACGACAGGCGGGCCGTCGGGGCTCGCAACCTCACCGTAGCGTCCCAGCACCTGGAGCTCCGTCTGGCCGAGCTCGAAGATCCACAGGGTGCCGTTGGCGTCGATGCAGGCCAGCCGCTTGGGTGGCAGGGAAACGACCCAGCGAAACGGCGCTTCGCCAACGGCGGAGATCACGAGCAGGCGGGGGAAGGTCCCCTTCCCCGCGGCAACCCGGTTCGCGCCGGGCCCGCCGTAGGAGAGCGGCCACGCCTGCGCCGACGCCGCCAGCGTCAGAACCAGGAGCGCCGCGCCGGCAAACCGGACGATCACGCTCCTATCGGCCGTGGAAGACCACCGACTGCTTCTTGGCAAACGCCGCGACGCCGTTCTTGAAGTCTTCCGTGTGGCCGCTGGCGGCGATGGCCTGAGCCTCGAGCTCCATCTGGCTCTCAAGGCTTTCCTGCGTGGACTGGTGGAAGAGGAGCTTGGCCCGGCCGAAGGCGAGCGTCGGCCCTTGGGCGAGCTCTGTGGCCAGCGCCGCCACCGCTGCCGGGAACTCGGCGTCGGGATGGACGCGGTTGACGAGCCCCCAGTCCATGGCCTCGCGGGCCGAGAGGATCCGGTTGGTGTAGTGAAGCTCGAGCGCGCGCCGCAGCCCGATCATGCGCGGCAGGAAGTAGGAAGACGAGCCGTCGGGCGAGGCGGCGATCCTGGAATACGCCATGGTGAACTTGGCCGACTCGGCCGCGACCACGAGGTCCCCGGCCAGTGCCAGGCTCATACCGCCCCCGGCGGCGATGCCGTTGACGGCCATGACGACGGGCTTGGCCGTGCGGGCGAGCCGCGAAACCGAGCCATGGAGATACGTCGTCAGCTCCTTGATGAGGATGCCGATGCGGTCGGGACTGTCGTTGAAGTCCTTGACGTCGCCACCCGCGCAGAACGCCTTGCCCGCGCCCGTCACGACGATGCAGCGCACCGCGCGGTCCTCGTCCGCCTCGAGCGTGGCGTGGAAGAGATCGCGGCCGAGCGCCAGGTTCAGCGCGTTGTAGGCATCGGCGCGGTTCAGCGTGATGGTCGCGACCGCGTCCTTGACGTCATAGCGGATGGTCTCGTAGCCCATGCAGGTCTCCTTAGAGGGGTGGTCAGCGACGATCGCCGACGCGGTGCAGCTTCAAGAGATTGGTCGTGCCGGTGACCCACATGGGCGCGCCCGAGATGATGACGATCACGTCGCCGTTGCGCACCGTCCCGTCCCCGAGGAGCGTCGCCTCGACCTCGTGGACCATCTCGTCCGTGGTCTCGACTTTTCGGATGAGGCGGGAGCTGACCCCCCAGTAGAGGCCGAGCCGCCGCTGGACTTCCGGAAAGGGCGTGAGCGCCACCACCGGCACGTCGGGCCGCTCGGACGAGATGAGACGCGCGCTGAAACCCGACTGGGTAAAGGCGACGATGGCCTTGGCGTGGAGCACCTCGGCGGCGCGGCAGGCCGACTCCGCGACGGCCTCGGAAAAACCGTACGCCTCGGGACGGGGCGGCAGGGCCGCGGCCCGCGAGGTCTCGCGCTCGGCGCGGGCCGCCACGCGCGACATGACCTCGACCGCCTCCACGGGGTGCCGGCCCGAGGCCGTCTCGGCCGAGAGCATGATCGCGTCCGCGCCCTCGAAGATGGCCGTGGCGACGTCGGTCACTTCTGCCCGGGTGGGGCGGAGGTAGGTAACCATGGACTCGAGCATCTGCGTGGCGACGATGACGGGCACCTTGGCGAGCCGCGCCTGCCTGATCACGTCTCGCTGGATGATCGGCACTTCCTCGAGCGGCACCTCGAGGCCGAGATCGCCGCGCGCCACCATGACCGCGTCCACGAGGGCGAGAATGCCCGGCAGGTTGGCGACGATCTCCGCGCGCTCGAGCTTCGCGATGATGGGCAGGCTCGCCCGCTGCTCCAGGAGGAACTTGCGCACCTCCTGGATGTCGGAGGACGACCGCACGAACGACACGGCGACGTAGTCCACGCCGTGCTCGATCCCGAAGCGGAGATCGTCCTTGTCCTTGGCCGTGAGACAGGAGACCGGCAGCGGCAGCCCCGGCAGCGACACGCCCTTGTGGTCGGACACGACCCCGCCGGCCGTGATGCGGCAGTGCGCCTCGCGCGCCTCCACCCGCTCGACGACGAGCTGGATCGTGCCGTCGTCCATCCAGATCTGGTCGCCGGGCTTGAGCGAGGCGAAGAGCTTCGGGTCGTCGAGCGAGGCGCGCGCGGCCGTCCCCGGCACCGTCTCGGCCGTCAGCACGAAGAGCTCGCCCGCGAGGAGCATGGCGCGGCCGCCGACGAAGTTGCCGAGCCTGACCTTGGGGCCCTGGAGGTCCTGGATGATGGTGATCGGGTGACCCCACCCCGCCTCGCCCTCGCGGATGGCGCGGATCGCGGCCGCGTGTTCGTCGTGAGTACCGTGAGAGAAGTTGAGCCGCGCCACGTCCATGCCCGCCTCGACCAGCTTGCGGAGCATGAGCGGGTCCCGGCTGGCCGGTCCGATGGTGCACACGATCCGCGTGCGTCTCACTTGAGCGCCTTCTTGAGGACCTGCCCCGTGTAGGACTTGGACGCCTGCCGGGCGACCTCTTCCGGAGTGCCGGCGGCGACCAGGCGGCCGCCGTCGTTGCCGCCCTCGGGCCCGAGATCGATGACCCAGTCGGCCGTCTTGATGACGTCCACGTTGTGCTCGATGATCACCACCGTGTTGCCCTGGTCTACGAGCTGGTTCAGCACCTCGAGCAGCCGTCGGATGTCGGCGAAGTGCAGGCCCGTCGTGGGCTCGTCGAGGATGTAGAGCGTCCGTCCCGTGGCCCGGCGCGAGAGCTCCGTGGCGAGCTTGACGCGCTGGGCCTCCCCGCCCGACAGCGTGGTCGCCGACTGGCCGAGGCGGATGTAGTCGAGCCCGACGTCGTGGAGCGTCTGGAGCTTCTGCTTGATCGCCGGCACCGGGTCGAAGAACCCGAGCGCCTCGGCCACCGTCATGTCGAGGACCTCGGCGATGTTCTTGCCCTTGTAGCGCACCTCGAGCGTCTCGCGGTTGTAGCGCTTGGCCTTGCAGACCTCGCAGGTGACGTAGACGTCGGGCAGGAAGTGCATCTCGATCTTGACCAGGCCGTCGCCCTGGCAGGCCTCGCAGCGGCCGCCCTTGACGTTGAAGGAGAAGCGGCCGGGCTGGTAGCCGCGCATCCGCGCATCCGACGTCCGCGCGAACAGCGTCCGGATCAGGGTGAAGACGCCCGTGTAGGTCGCCGGGTTGGAGCGCGGCGTCCGCCCGATCGGCGACTGGTCGATGTCGATGACCTTGTCGAGGTGCTGGGCGCCCTCGATCCTGTCGTGCTCGCCGGGGCGCTCCTGGGCGCGGTGGAGCATCTGCGCGAGCGCCCGGTACAGGATGTCGTTGACGAGCGTGGACTTGCCCGAGCCCGAGACGCCCGTCACGGCCGTGAAGGTGCCGAGCGGGATCTTGACCGCCATGCCCTTCAGGTTGTGCTCGCGCGGGTTGTGGATGGTGACGTGCTTGCCGTTGGGCGCGCGGCGCTTCTTCGGGATGGCGATCTCCTCGACGCCGGAGAGGAACCTGCCCGTGAGCGAGCCGGGGTGCGCGGCGATCTCTTCCGGCGTGCCGACGGCGACCACGTGGCCGCCCAGCTCTCCCGCCCCCGGCCCCAGGTCCACGACGAAGTCGGCCGCGCGGATCGTCTCCTCGTCGTGTTCCACCACGAGCACGGTGTTGCCGAGGTCCCGCAGCCGCTTGAGCGTGTCGAGGAGCCGGCTGTTGTCTCGCTGGTGGAGCCCGATGCTGGGCTCGTCGAGGATGTAGAGCACGCCGACGAGGCTCGAGCCGATCTGGGTCGCGAGGCGGATCCGCTGCCCCTCGCCGCCGGACAGCGTGGCGGCGCCACGGTCGAGCGTCAGGTAGTCGAGCCCGACGTGGGCCAGGAAGCCCAGCCTCTCGCGGATCTCCTTGAGCACGCGGCGCGCGATCTGGGCGTCTCGCTCGGAGAGCGTCAGGGTGTCGAAGAACTGGCGCGCGGACTTGATGGAGAACCGGACGACGTCCGCGATGGAGCGCCCCGCGATCTTGACGGCAAGCGTCTCGGGCCGGAGGCGCGAGCCCTGGCAGGCGGGGCAGTCCCTGAGCGCCATGAAGTGCTCGAGATCCTGTCTCACCTCGGGGGACAGCGTCTCCTTGTAGCGGCGCTCGAGGATCTTCACGGCCCCCTCGAAGCCGTCGCCGGCCTCGCCGTGGAGGATGATGTCCCGCGTCTTTTTCGTGAGCTTCCCCCACGGCGTCGCGAGATCGAACTTGTAGCGGCGGGCAAGCACGTTAAGCGTCTGTTTGAAGGTGGAGGCTCCCGGGCCGGCCCAGGGGGCGAGCGCCCCGTCCTTCAGTGACCGGGCGGGGTTCGGCGCCACGAGGGCCGGGTCGATCTCGTACCGCGAGCCGATCCCACCGCACTCGACGCAGGCGCCGTAGGGGCTGTTGAACGAGAACATGCGCGGCGACACCTCCGGGAAAGAGATGCCGCACGCGGCGCAGGCCAGCCGCTCCGAGAAGACGTGGGACGGGCCGTCCGCCACCTCGACCTGGACCACGCCCTCGGCCAGGCGGAGCGCGGTCTCAAGCGAGTCGTTGAGCCGCGAGCCGAGCGTGTCACGGATCACCAGGCGGTCCACGACCACCTCGATCGTGTGCTTCTTGGTCTTGGCGAGCTCGATCTCCTCGCTGAGCTCGCGGAACTGGCCGTTGACGCGCACCCGGACATAGCCCTGGCGGCGCAGGTCGAAGAAGAGCTTGCGGTACTCACCCTTGCGCCCCCTGACGACCGGCGCCAGCACGATGAGGCGGCTGCCCTGGGGCAGCGCCATGACGCGGTCGACCATCTGCTGGACCGTCTGCGCGGAGATCACGACGCCGCACGAGGGACAGTGGGGCACGCCGATCCGCGCGAAGAGCACGCGGAGGTAGTCGTAGATCTCGGTGACCGTACCGACGGTCGAGCGCGGGTTCTTCGAGGTCGTCTTTTGCTCGATCGAGATCGCGGGCGACAACCCCTCGATCGAGTCGACGTCGGGCTTTTCCATCTGCTCGAGGAACTGCCGGGCGTAGGCGGAGAGCGACTCGACGTAGCGCCGCTGGCCCTCCGCGTAGATGGTGTCGAAGGCCAGCGAGGACTTGCCGGAGCCGGAGAGCCCCGTCAGGACCACCAGCTGGTCGCGGGGGATCTCGAGGTCTATGGACTTGAGGTTGTGCTCGCGCGCGCCTCGGATGACGATCCGGTCGTTGGCCATCGGAGCCCCATTCTAGCCCTTGCGCGCGCGCCGGGCGAGCCGGAGCACGAGCGCGGCGGCCGGGGCCGCAACCACGGCGGGGTAGGCCAGCGGCAGCCCCGCCCAGCCCGGCGAGCCGCCGCCCGTCCACTGCCCCAGGAGCGCCAGGGCGCCGAAGACCGCGAGCCCCACGAACCCCGCCCACGTACCCCAGCGGGCGCGCGCCGCGGGCGGCGGCAGCAGCACCGCCGGCGCGAGGGTGGACGCCGCGAGTCCCAGTGCTGTTAGAACGAGCACCCACGGCTCGGTAGGCCAGAGGCTCGCCACCGCCGCCGCGCCGATGATCGCCGACCAGAGCCCGAGATCATGGCCGATCTCTCCGCCTCCCGTGACATCGAGCCCGCCGATCCGCTCGCGAAGCGCCACGCTCGAGGCGAAGAAGCTCGCGAGCCCGGCCACCGGCACGAGCGCCAGGACGAAGCGCCCCGCGCCCGCGGCCCCAACGCCTGCAGCCCAAGACCCCGCGCCCGCGGCCCCAACGCCTGCAGCCCAAGATAAGGACGGCGGCCTCACCAGCCGCTCGAGGGCGACGCCGCCCAGGAAGATATCGGGAGCGCCGAGCGCGCAGTAGACGGCCCAGCCGATTCCCCAGACGAAGACCGCGAGGAGCCCCGCGCCGACGGCGGCCATCTGGCGGCGAGTGACCCTGGTCGTTGCGCCATACCCGATGAGAGCGAGCGCGCCGCCCGCCAGCGTGAGCAGAAGCCCCCAGCGCCGCGAGGAATCGCCACGCCGGCCGTCGGCCCAGGCGATCCCGGAAGACGGCGCTCCGGGGACGGCCTTGCCCGCCTCGAAGCGCAGCCGCGCGCCCGGAGGCCACGTCAGCTCGTCGCCGGGTCGGAGCGTCACCGACTGCCCGGCCTGGAGCTCCCAGTCGCTCTCGCTCACCCGCGCGCCGTCGCGCGCGCGGACGTGAATCTGGGCCGGGCCGGCCGTCGTGATCCGGTGCTCCTCCTCGAAGACCAGCACCCCGGGCCCGCGCCCCGCGCGCAGCTCGCGCCCGGCGCTGACCCACGGGCTCGAAGCGGGAAACCGGAACGCGGGCTGTGAAGCTACCCGCTCCCAGGCGCCCAGCGGGCCCACGGCGGCCCCGCGCGCGATGACCAACAAGGGCACGGCCAGGCCGAGCATACCGGCGAGGAGAAGCCACGGCACGAGGCGCCCGGCCTTGCGCCAGATCACGAGGAGCCATGCCCCGCCCGCCGCGATCCCGATGCCCTGCCAGCGCGGCGCGCCGAGCCACGCGGCCGCGTCACCCGCCAGCACCAGGCTGGCCCAGACGAGAAGCCCGGCGACGAGGAGGAAGATGACGACTGGGAAGAGAGCGTCGCGGGCGGGCTGGGCCGCCCGCGCATCGCCGCCCGCCACCGCGAGCGCCAGGAGCGGCGCGACCAGGAGCAGGAGTCCAGCCCAGACGCCGTCGGGCCCGCCCTCGAGGACGAGGGCCGGCACCGCGAGCCACGCGGCCGGGGTGAGCCAGACGGCCAGGGTGCGCGCGCCGGAGATCACCGGTGGAGGACCACCGCCGCCAGCCACGCGAGCGCGGGGGCGACGACGGCGCCGTACCACCACAGGAGGGCGAGGCCCGCGACGCGGATGCTGCCGGCCTCGGAGGGCAGCGCGCCAATGAGCGGGTAGGCGGCCAGCAGGAGCAGCAGGAGGACGGCGGGGAGCGCAGTTCTCACGACGGCCGCATCATAGCAAATCGGGGTAGAATGGCCGAAGCTCTCAACCCCGAACGAGGAGAGGACATGCCCGAGCGGATCAAGCGTGTGATGGTCGTGACCGCGCACCCGGACGATTCGGAGTTTGGCGCGGGCGGCACCGTGGCGAAGCTCACGAGGGAAGGCAAGACCGTCATTTACTGCATCCTCACGAACGGCGACAAGGGCTCGAGCGACCGCAGCATGACACCCGAACGGCTGGTCGGGATCCGCGAGGAGGAGCAGAAGAACGCCGCGCGCGTCCTCGGGGTGGACACGGTGGACTTCCTCGGTTTCCCGGATTGCGAGCTCGAGAACACCCGCGAGTCCCGGATGGCCGTCACGGCCGCCATCAGGCGCCACAAGCCGGACCTCATCATCTGCCAGAATCCGAACCGGACGAAGAATCTCGGCGGCTCCCACCGCGACCACCGGGCGGCCGCCGGCATCGCGCTCGACTGCGTCTACCCCTTGGCGCGGGACCACATGGCGTTCCCCGAGCTGCTGGCGCAGGGGCTCGAGCCGCACAGGGTCAAGGAAGTGCACACGATGTGGTGGGACGACCCCGAGGTCGTCGTCGACACCGCCGACACGATCGACCTCAAGATCAAGGCGCTCCAGTGCCACGTGAGCCAACTTCCGGATTTGGCGGGGATGGAGAAGCGCGTCCGCGAGCGCGGCGCCATGCTGGGGAAACCAAAGGGCTACGCCTACGCCGAGACCTTCGACCGCATCCTGATCGAGCGCTAGCAGCGGGCCCGGCCCGCGCGCGCACCCTGATCGCGGAGGACTCCCCTGATGGCGGGATCGACAACGACGCCGACGACGCTGACGGAGCTGATGGGCCGGAGCGTCTCGGCCGAGCCGGACGCGCCGTACTTCCACCTCTACGACGAAGCGGTCACGTACGGCCAGCTCTGGAAGGAAAGCGCCCGCTACGCCGCCGGGCTCCGCCGGGCGGGCATCGACCGCGGCGACAAGGTCTGCCTCATCTATCCCACGTGCAAGGAGTTCTTCTTCACCTTCTTCGGCGCGCTCCGGCTGGGCGCCGTCCCGGTGCCGCTTTACCCCACGCTGGGCGTCGAGGCGACGGCGGGCGTCTTCCGCGACTCCGAAGCCAAGGCCGTCGCCACCATCGGCTGGTTTCGCAAGGGCGTGGAGGAGAGCCAGGCCGCCGCGTCCAATATCCGGCACGTGCTCGAGCCCCAGGACCTCGAAGTGGACGGGCCCTCGCCCGCCTTCCCCACGCCTCACGAGACCGACACGGCCTTCATCCAGTACACCTCAGGCAGCACCGGCAATCCTCGCGGCGTGGTGCTGAGCCACGCCAACGTCACGCAGACCGTCGCCTTCATGGCCGAGGCGGCTCAGCTCACTCGCGAGGACGTGGTCGTGTCGTGGCTGCCGCTTTACCACGACATGGGGCTGATCGGCTGCGCCTTCACGCCGTCCTCGATGGGCGCAGACCTGTGGCTCCTGCCGCCCGACCTCAGGAACCCGCGCACCTGGCTCGAGCTCGTGACCAAGGTGCGGGCGACCTTCACCGTCTCCCCGGACTTCGGGTTCAGGAACTGCGTGCGCAACATCGGCGATGTCTCGGGCATCGATCTCTCGTCGGTCAAGCAGGCGCTCTCGGGCGCCGAGCCCGTGCGCGTCAGCACCATCGAGGCGTTCGAGAAGAAGTTCGGCGTCCAGAACCTGATCACGCCGGCTTACGGGCTGGCCGAGGCGACGCTGGCCGTGGCCATCTGGCCGCGCCGGACGCCGCTCCGCCCCGACCCCTCGGGCAGGTTCCTCTCGGTCGGGCAACCGTGCAGGGGCGTGTCGGTCAGGATCGTCGACGAGGCAGGACCGGTCGCGCCAGGGCTCGAGGGCGAGATCTGTGTCAAGAGCCCCGGCGTCATGCAGGGCTACCACAACAACCCCGAAGCGACGCGCCGGGTGGTCTCCCCGGACGGGTGGCTGCGCACCGGCGATCTTGGATTCGTCGACCGCGAGGGCTATCTCTTCGTCACCGGGCGGCTCAAGGACCTCATCATCGTGGGCGGTGAGAACATCGTGCCCGTCGACATCGAGGAGATCGTGGACCATATCCCCGGCGTGCGGTACTCGGCCGCCGTCGGCATCGACAGCGAGCGGACCGGCAGCCAGCGCCTCCACGTCGTCGCCGAGGTGCGCGAGGGCGCCGACGACACGGAGGCGTTGAGCGGGATCGTCCGCGAGATCGTCCAGCGCGTCCACCAGGGGCGCGGCCACCGCCCCGCCCGCGTCCTACTCGTCCGCCCGGGCACCATCCCCAAGACGTCGAGCGGAAAGATCCAGCACTCCCGCCTCGGCCAGATGATCGCCGGCGGGGAGCTCGGCGACCGCCTCGTCTACGCGTCGGGCGCCCACAGGGAGTAGCGCGTGGAATTCGGCTGCCACCTTCCCATCTTCGGTCCCGCCGCGACGCGCACGAGCCTGCTCGCCTTCGCGCGGGAGATGGAGCAGCTCGGCTACGAGAGCCTCTGGGCGAGCGACCACATCGTCATCCCGCACACGATCCGCTCCCGCTACCCGTACAGCGACACGGGGCAGTTCCCGCTGGCGCCGGACGCGACCTTCCTCGAGCCGCTGACGGCGCTCGCCATGGTCGCCGGGGTGACCGAGCGCGCGAAGCTCGGCACCACGGTCCTCGTCCTACCCCACCGCCACCCGGTGCTGGCGGCGAAGGCGCTGGCCACGCTCGACCACCTCTCGGGCGGCCGCGTCATCCTGGGCGCGGGCGTCGGCTGGATGCGCGAGGAGATCGAGCTCCTGGGCGCGCCGTTCGCTGAGCGAGGCGCCTGGTCCGACGAGGCGATCCGGATCATGCGCGCCTGCTGGCGGGACGAGCGTACCAGCTTTCACGGGCGCTTCTTCAACTTCGACGACATCGGCTGCTTCCCAAAGCCCGTCCGCGGCGACATCCCCATCTGGATGGGCGGGCACGCCAAGCCCGCGCTCAGGCGCATCGTCGCGCTGGCGGACGGATGGCACGCGGCCTTTCCCACCGCGGCCGGCCTCGAGAGCGGCCTCCGCGAGCTGCGCGAGGAGTGCGCCAGGCAGAAGCGGCGGTTCGACGAGCTGACCATCACGATGCGCGCGGGCCTCGCCATCCGCCCGGCCCCGGGCGGCCCGGACCGCAAGGCGCTCCAGGGCACGCCGGAGGAGATCGTGGAGGATCTCAGGCGCTTCAAGGCTCTCGGGGTGAGCCACGTGCTGATGGAGGCGAGCTACCGCGACCTCGCCCACATGGTGCGCACCTTCGAGACCTTCGCGCGCGACATCCGGCCGAAGGTGTAGGCCCGGCCGCCCCCGTGGACTTCGGCTGGCATCTGCCCTGCTACGGCCGCCTCGCCACTCGCGAGAACCTGATTCTGGTTGCGCGCGAGGCGGAAACGCGCGGCTTCGAGTCGGTCTTCGTCTCCGATCACGTCGCCCTGCCCTTCGAGCCGACGACGCCGTACGGCTCGAGCCGGACGGGCACGTTCCCGGTCCCGCCGACCGACGTCTTCCTCGAGCCGCTGACGGCCCTGGCACTCGTCGCGGCCGTGACGGAGCGGGTCAGGCTCGGCACCACGGTGCTGGTCCTCCCGCACCGTCACCCCGTGCTCGCCGCCAAGACCATCGCCACGCTCGACAATCTCTCGGGCGGGCGCGTCATCGTGGGCGCGGGCGTCGGCTGGCTGCGCGACGAGATCGAGCTCTTCGGCGTGCCCTTCGAGCGCCGCGGAGCGTGGAGCGACGAGGCGCTCGGGGTCATGAAGCGCTGCTGGGCCGACGAGCGATCCAAGCACGAGGGCGAGTTCTTCCACTTCGACGACGTCGGCTGCTTCCCCAAGCCCGCGCAGAAGCCGTATCCCCCGCTCTGGATCGGCGGCCGCACGGCCGCGGCCTACCGGCGCGTGGCGCGCTTCGGCGACGGCTTCCACGCCGCGTGGTCGGCTCCCGACGTCATGCGAGAGCAGATCCGCGAGGTGTGGAAGGCATGCGAGAACGTCGGCCGGCTCGGCACGGACTTGACCTTCTCCGTGCGAGCGGGCTACAGCATCCGCGAGGAAGCTTCGCCGCACCCGAAGGCGAGCCTCCTGGGCCCGCCCCAGTTCATTGCCGAGCAGATTCAGCGCTACGCCGACGTGGGAGTGAGCCACATCGTGCTCGAGGCACCCGCCCGCGACCTCGACGAGCACCTCACGCTCATGCGCCGCTTTACCGAAGACATCCGCCACCTCACCGAATAGAGAGCTTCCGCCGCCCGGCAGCAGGGGGGCCCGGGGCGCCCCGGGGGGCCTCTTCGCGCCCGGGCGGCGCTACGCGGCGTTGTGGAAGATGACGCCGAGGGTGTAGCGCTCGCCTGAGAGGACGCGGCTCACGCCGTGGCGCATGTTGACGCGGTGGTGGCCGCGGGCGCCCGCCGCGGGCCGGTATCGCGTCGTGAAGATCACCGCCTCGCCCTGCTCGAGGTGCACCACGCTGCCCCGCGACTGGGCGCGTGGGCGCTGCTCGACCAGGAGGAACTCTCCGCCCTCGAAGTCCTTGCCCGGCTCGCTCAGCAGCACCGTCAGCTGGATGGGAAAGACCACCTCGCCGTAGAGATCCTGGTGGAGGCAGTTGTAGCCCCCCGCGTCGTAGCGCAGCAGCAGCGGCGTGGGCTTCTTCTGGCCGCGGCGCGCACAGAGAGTCAGCAGTCCGGCGAGGTCCGCGGAGTAGCGGACCCGCGTCTTGAGCGCGGCCTCCCATCGGTTGGCGATGACCGCCAGCGGCGGGTAGGCGCGCTCGCGAATCTCCCGAACGCTGGGCGGCAGCGGCTCGGAGAAGTACTTGTACTCGCCCACGCCGAAGCGGTACCGCGCCATATCCACCCGGCTCCTGAAGCGCGCGGGATCCGCGTAGAGGACGCGCAGCTCGGCGCATTCGGCAGGGCTCAGGAGCGCGGGAGTCCGCGCATGGCCCCACTCATCGAGCGAAGCCCCGATCTCGGCCCAGTCGAGCCGGGTCAGCCGGTCGGCGATCGACGTGTTCACGCCGCTTGGGGCTTGCAGACTTTGCACGGGCGGTAGCCGACGGAGCGCGCGTCGTCCACCGACGCGAAGACCACGCGGTTGTCGGGGCGCATGTGGCGGCCGTGAACGCAGCCCACGCGGCAGACGATGCGGGTGCTGGCGCAGCCTTCGTAGACCGGCGTGGTCCGCTCGAGAGACAGGAGCCGGCGCTTCACGTCCGTGCCGAAGAGATAGCCGCCGAGCCCGCCGCCCGTCTGCAGCACGCGGTGGCAGGGCACGATGAAGGGCACGGGATTCCTTCCGAGCGCCGTGCCGACGGCCCGCACCGCGCGCGGGTGGCCGATGCGCCGGGCGACCCAGGCGTAGGGACGCACCTCGCCGAACGGGATGCGGCGGGCCGCGGCGAGGACCTTCTTCTGGAAGTCCGGCGCCTCGGAGAGATCCACCGGCACGGAGAAGAAGGCCCGCTTGCCCTGGAAGTACTCGGAAAGCTCCTCGCGCGCGAGCGTAGCCACTCTGCGCGCGGCCGCCGTGGCGGGCTTCGGGAGGCGCCCGGCGCGGATCAGCGAGACGCCGTCGGGGGTCGCCTGGATGGAGATCCTGTCGAGGAGCCGGCCGGTCTCCCGCGCCGACGCGCGCGCCGCCATGAGCACCTGCTTCGCCAGATCTCCCGGCTCGGCGTCGGGCTGGAAGTACCGCTTGAGGATGTCGTCGATGCGGTCCGTCTTCATGCCGGATCTCCTTTGGTGAGCGCAGTCTTGAGCAGGCTCTTGCCCCGCTGGAGCTGGCTCTTGACCGTGTTGATCGAGATGCCGCGGATGCGCGCGAGCTCGCCGTAGGAAAGCCCGTCCACGTACCGCAGCGCCAGGAGCACGCGCGCCTCGGTCGGCACGCGGTGGAGCGCCCGGCGGAGGTCGAGGTGCTCGCCCGGCGGATCGGGACGCGCCGGGGGCTCGAGCTCGCCCGAGCGGCTTTTGCGGCGCCTGAGCTCGTCCATGCAGACGTTGGTCAGGATCCGGTACAGCCACGTGGACACGGCCCACTCGGAGCGGTACGTCCCCGCGCCCAGGTAACACTGGAGGAGCGCGCGCTGCACGGCATCTTCAGCGTCGGCCCGCGACCCCAAGAGGCGCCGCGCCACCCCAAGCAGCCGCCCCCCATACCGCCCGACAAGCTCGCCGAAGGCCGCCTCGTCCCCCCGGGCCACCCGCCCCATCCACCGCCGCTCCTCCTCCAAAGCGCCCATACACCCAGGTATACGGCCAGCCGACAGCGAAAGGGCGGAAGCCGCACCGCGGATGGCACTAATAGAAAAGCTGGCACTGAGAGGAAACCTCAAGAAGGGTCAGGGCGGCGGTGGGGCCGGGGATGCCCCCCGAACCCCCATGGCCGTCGGGGGTAGCAGTTCGAGCTGAGCGGCGAAGCCGTGAGGCGAGGCCCGAGTTGATCGGCGCCCCGGCCGCGCCGCTGCCCGGCGCAGAGCGCTAAGACAGCAGCAGCCTAAATCTTCGCCCCCGACTTGTTCCAATCATCGAGGAACTTCTTCAACCCGATATCCGTCAACGGATGCTTCATCAGCATCTCCAGCACGGAGAACGGCATCGTGCACACGTGCGCCCCCGCCTTCGCCGCGTCCACCACGTGAAGCGGGCTGCGGATCGAGGCCGCGAGCACCTGGGTCTTGAAGCCGTAGTTGCGGTAGATCTCGCAGATGTCCCGCACCAGATCCATACCCACCGCGCCGATGTCGTCGAGGCGCCCGAGGAAGGGGCTGATGTAGGTCGCACCGGCCTTGGCTGAAAGCAGCGCCTGGGGCGCCGAGAAACAGAGCGTCTGGTTGATCCGTATCCCCTCGCCCGAGAGGTACTTGACGGCCTTGAGCCCGTCCTTGGTCAGCGGGCACTTGACCACGACGTTCTTCGCGACCTGCGCCAGCTCCTTGCCCTCCTTGACCATGCCCTCGAAGTCCGTCGCCACGACCTCCAGGCTGACGTCGCCGGGAACG
>JAUSJX010000005.1 GCA_030647435.1 Candidatus Rokuibacteriota bacterium | reverse complement strand
CAAGACGGTCCTGCCCCTCGACCTCTCCCCGCTCTACCCGCTGTTCGTCACCATCACCTGGTGGCACTTCGCCGTCGTCGCCGGGACCGCCCTGGTGGCCGTGCTGATGCGCCGCCGCTGGCCGGCTTTCACCGCCGTCTGTCTCGTGTACGCGATCACGCTGGCGCCCGTGCTCGGGTTCTTTCACAACGGCCCGCAAGCGGTCGCGGACCGCTACAGCTATCTGGCCTGCCTGGGTTGGGCACTGCTTCTCGGCGCAGCGGCTGCGCACTCGTGGGCCGGTGCGCGTGTGGCTCGGACTGCCCTGTGCGTCGCCATTCTCGCCCTCGCCGTCCTGACATGGCAGCAGACCTCCGCCTGGCGGAGCGCGGTGACGCTCTGGAGCCACGCCGCTTCCCTCGGTTCCGGAGGGCGCGCCGCTCACGCCAACCTGGCGGACGCTCTCGAAGCGGCCGGGCGCCCCGGCGAGGCCATTCCCCACTACTTCGAAGCGATGCGGCGCTCGGCCAAGAAGGCCTCGTGGCACGTCCGTCTCGGCCGGCTCTACGCGCGCGCGGGAGATGATTCGGCGGCCGTTCGGCACTTCGGCGAGGCGCTCGCCGAAGAGCCCGGACTGCCGGACGCGTGCGACGCCGGCCGCGACCTCGCGACGAGATCCGCGCCGGCCGCGCGCCTGCTCACCGCATGCGCTTCGCCTCGCTGACGTGCGCGACCTGAGCGGCGGGCTCCGGTGCGGCAACGGGTTCGGGCCGATCGGGGGGCTCGAGGCGATCGCGCCCGCGCTGGTCGGGCTCGCGACGCTCCTCGTATTTCTCCCGGCTCTCGGGAACCAGTTCGTCAACTGGGACGACGAGGTCAACCTGGTGTCCAACCCCCACTTCCGGGGGCTCGGCTGGGATCAGCTTCGCTGGATGTTCGGCTACACCCTCGGCGGACACTACATCCCGGTGACATGGCTGAGCTTCGGGCTCGACTATGTCCTCTGGGGCATGCGCCCGGCCGGGTACCATGCCACGTCCGTCGTCCTCCATTCGGCTAATGCGATCCTGTTCTACTTCGTCGCGCGCCGGCTCCTACGCTCGGCGGTCCAGGCCGACCCGCGCTCGCTGACCCTCGGCGCAGCCGCGGCCGCGCTGCTCTTCTCTCTCCATCCCCTCCGCGTGGAATCGGTGGCCTGGGCCACCGAGCGGCGCGACGTGCTCATGGGCTTCTTCGCCCTTCTGTGCGTGGTCGCGTACCTGAGAGCCATCGACCGCGCCGGCGGAGGCGCGCCTCACCGGGGATGGTACTGGACGGCCGTCGGGCTCTTCGGGCTCGCCCTCCTCTCCAAGTCCCTGGTCGTCGGGCTGCCCGTGGTTCTGCTCCTGCTCGACGTCTATCCTCTGCGCCGGTCGGGGAGAGAACCGGACAAGGCCGGGGGGCGGACGCTGTTTCGGCTGGCGCTCGAAAAAATCCCATTTGCCCTGCTCGCGGCCGCTGTGGCCGCTGTCACGTTGGCGGTGGGCGCCGGACACCGTCTCATGACGTCGATCGAGACGCTCGGCGTCCTGCAGCGCCTGGCCATCAGCGCGTACGCGCTGGCGTTCTACCTCTGGAAGACGGTAGCACCGGGGCCGTTGTCCCCGCTCTATACGCTGTTTCACCCCGTCGTGCCCTGGAGCGCGACGTACCTCGTGCCGGCGGCCTTCGTCGTCGTCGTCACTCTCGCCGCGCTCCTAGGGTATCGGCGGTGGCCCGCGGGCCTGATCGCGTGGGCGTCGTACCTCGTCCTCCTGGCGCCGGTCGTCGGGATCCTCCACAATGGCGCGCAGATCGCGGCCGACCGGTACACGTACCTCTCGTGCGCCCCGTGGGCGATCCTGGGCGGCGCCGGCGTGGCGTGGTCGCGGCACGCGGCGCGGAACGGGACACTGTCGCCTCCGGTGGGGACAGCCGTGATGGGGGCGACCGCGATCATCATCGTCGCCTTCGCCGGACTGACGGTCCGGCAGGTGGCCGTGTGGCGCGACTCGGTCACGCTCTGGACGCATGCGACGTCGGTCGAGCCGGCAAGCGAGATCCCGGTCTTCTACCTCGGATGGGCGCTGACGGATGCGGGGCGTTTCGACGAGGCGAAGGCCCACTTCGAGCGCGCGCTCCGGAGAACGCCCGACAACCTGCCGGACCTCAAGGCTCAGCTCGATCTGCACCTGGGAATCGTCGAGCAGCGGGCCGGGCGCCCCGGCGCGGCCGAGCGATACTTCCGCGAGGCGCTGGCCCAGGATCCCACGCATGCCGTCGCGCTCATCCGGCTCGGGACCGTGCTCCTCCAGCAGGGCCGGGCGGCCGAGGCGGAGGCCGCGTGGACGCGCGCGGCGGACGCCGACGCGCGCTGGAACCGGTATCCGCTCTGGCAGCTCATGCAGGCCATCGAGCAGGTGCCGACCGCCCGCGCGTCGGCGCGGGGCCGCCTTGCCCTGGCGCTGGGCGTGATCTTGCAGCGGCACGGAGAGTTGGAGCTTGCCGAGGAACAGTACCTGCTCGCGACCGCGCTCCTTCCCGACAACGCGGTTGCCTGGAACAATCTCGGCGTCGCGCACGCGCTCCGCGGCTCGATGAAGCAGGCGCTCGACGCCTTCGTCCGCGCCCTGCAAGTCAAGCCCGGCGACGCGCAGGCGTGCGCCAATGCCCGCCGGGCGGCTTCGGAGCTCGGCGTCTCTCCGCAGGAGCTCGGCGGCTGCCGTGCCCAGGCCGGATGACTCCTCGCTGGGTGCCGCCGGGCCTTGTCGTGGTCGTCACGCTCGCCGCCTTCCTGCCGACGCTCGGCAACGGTTTCGCTTCGTGGGATGACGCCCTCAACTTTCTCGACAATCCCGACTACCGCGGCCTCGGCCCGGCCCAGCTCCGCTGGATGTTCACCACCTTCCACGCCGGTCACTACATCCCCCTGGCCCTGCCCCGGCCACCACCCCCGCCGCCCTCCGCTGGGGCGCCGCCGTCACCGCCCCCGTCTTCGCCGTCCATCCTCTGCGCTCGGCGTGCTGATCGGCGGCGCGTGCCTCGCCTGGTTCTGCCGCCAGCGGTGGCCGGCGCTCACCGCTGCCGCGATCGTCCACGTGATCACAGTCGCGCCCGTCGTGGGCATCTTCCAGAATGGACCGCAGGCCGCGGCGGACCGGTACGCGCATCTCCCCTGGCCGCCGTGGTGACGCCCGGCATGCGCGCGGCGCACTTCAAGCTCGCCCAAGCCTACGCGGAGGACGGGCGGATTGCCGAGGCGATCGGCGCATACCGAGAGGCCATGAGACTTTCGGGGCCGAGCGCGGCCTGGGGACACCTCGCGATCGCGAGGCTACTCGAGCAGAGCGGGCCCGGTGCGGAGGCGAGGACGGAGTTCGCCGCAGCGCTACGCGAAGATCCGACGTCGCGGGAAGCGTGCGAGGGGATCGAGCGCCTCGGCGGGCGCCGAGGGACGCGTGGGCCGCCGCCCCAGGTGCTTCCGCGACGCGGTTCGTGACGCGCGCTAATGATCCGGCGTGGCGGAGCTGGGTCCGCCACGCCCACGCTCACATCCGGTGATCTAGGTCAGCAGGTTTCGCCAGCCGTCTTGCTCGTCGGCGGGGTCGAATCATTGGTATTGCACCGCAGCGTCACGCCGGTCGAGTCCGCGTAGAAGGCCAGCGACATGGCCTCCGTATTCTTGCCCAACACGCCCGACACCGCGATTTTGCCGTCCAGGACCGGCGGCGTTGCCGTGGAAACCGTCAGCTGCGTGTCCGAACTCAGTGTCCACCGCCCGTCATACGTCGTGTTCCCGGTGCTCAGGCCGACTCGGTTCCGGACTTCGGACACCACGCAGGTGCTGCCTGAGCCCTTCACCTGCACGCACCCCGACAAAGCCGTCAGGGCCGACCCGCCCAGCGCCTTCCCCTCCGCCAGCCGCGCGTCCTTCGTGTACCCGAGGTACAGGGGCAGCGCCACGGCGGACAGGATCCCGACGATCAGAATGACGATCAACAGCTCGACCAGGGTGAACCCGGCCTCGCGCTCCGTCCCAGCCAGCATCTTCTTCACATTGGTAAACATCGTTTCCTCCTCAAGATGGTTTAGTCATCACGGGCCTGATCCCACACTCCGCATGGCCCTGCTGCCGGCCATTACGTTAGCAAGGCCCATGCCCGGCACCCTCTACTGGCCCCCGAAGTCTGAAGGCCATAAAATCAGCGAGTTGTGAATCTTCGATCCGATTCGCAGCACACGGGAAGCCCACAATTTTGGTTGAGCCCCCGATTTTGGTGGCTCCGCAGCATGGCGGTAGCTAGTTTCTGTCGCGAAAGCCTGAATGCTCCGAGTTTTCACGGGGTTCGGGCGCGTGAAGATGCCGCCGCCGAGGCGCGGCGGCCGCCGGTTTTCGAGGAAACACGCGAAAGCGCGGGCGGTTTCTCATGGCTCGCCC
>JAUSJX010000004.1 GCA_030647435.1 Candidatus Rokuibacteriota bacterium | reverse complement strand
ACCATTGAACGGTCGGCCTTCTCGACCCGACACATCCGCGGGCACCCTAACCGATCCCCCGTCCTCGCACAATGTTACTTTCCGATCTCCGGCCGCGGAGCGGCATACGACCGCTATTCACGAACGCGTGTTCCGCGTCCTCTGCGCCCCCTCACCCTGTCCCTCTCCGGGGGCGAGGGGATCGAAACGGCTCCCTCTCCCTCGGAGAGGGAGAGGGTCGGGGTGAGGGTGGCGCCTGTCTTCACGCATAATCCGGCCTAGACCGGCTTGGCCTCGATGACGACTTCGATCAGATGTGGACGTTTCGCCGCGATGGCTCGTGACAGGGCGCCGGTCAACTCACCGGGTCTCGTGATGCGCTCCGCCGAGAGCCCAAGCCCGCGGGCGAGATCGAGGAAGCCCAGCCTCGGCTGCCCCAGATCCATGTGGAGGTAGGGGCGATCGGGCTTGGCCCCAAAGCGCTGCCGGTACACGTCCATGTTGTGCTTGAGGATGCGGTACTCACCGTTGTTGAGGATGACGAACACGATGGGCAAATCGTGGTGGGCGGCCGTCCACAGGGCCTGGATGCTGTACATGGACGAGCCGTCGCCCGAGATGGCCACGACGGGCCGGTCGGGGCACGCGACCTTGACGCCGAGAGCCCCCGGCAGAGCTTGTCCGATGCCGCCGCCCCGCGCTCCAAAGTAGTCGCCCGGCTTGCTGAAGCTCAGCGTGCGGGCGAGATCGGGGCCGGCCGTGATCGCCTCGTCCACCACGATGGCGTCGGCTGGCAACGCCGAAGCGATGTCGGCCATGAGCCGGGGCATAGAGATGGGGGTGTTGTCCCAGCGCTTCTGAGCGCGGGCTCGTTGGGCCGCGGCGTCGCCGTCCTTGAGCGACTTGAGCGCCTGATTGCGCCGCGCGGCCGCCTCACGGTATCCGGCCGAAGCCTTGCCATTCACATCGGCCCGCAGCGCCGCGAGCGTGGCCTTCGGATCACCAATCAGTCCCACCTTCACGCCGTAGTTGTACGCCAGCCGCTGTGACGAGGCCTCGACCTGGATCACGGCCGCATCCTTGGGGAACGGAGACCCAGGCGAGAACCACACCTCTTCAAAGAAGGGGCCGCCGACGAGCAGAACGGCATCGGCACCCTCGAGCGCCTTCCGGATCGACAGGGCGTCGAATCCGAGCGCCAGCCGGAAGTTGGGATGGTTGCTGGGCACGGAAGCGTGTATGCGAATGCCTTCGGTCCAGATCGCGGCTCCCAGCGCCTCGGCCAGCGCCACGACCTCGGCTCCCGCTCCGAAACGTGCCACCTCGTCCCCGACGACGATGACGGGGCTCTGCCGGCCGGCCAAGAGGGCTGCGGCCTCAGCGACTCCAGCGGGCGCCGCGGGGCCCGCCCGGTGCAGCTTGCCGGGAGCCACGGGCTCGTTCTCCGACTCCTGCTCCAAGACGTCGATGGGCAGGGCCACGAACACAGGACCAGCGGGCGGATCGTTCGCCACTTTGAACGCGCGATGTAGGAGCAGGGGCAGCTCGTCGGCTCGCTCGGCTTGGACACTCCACTTCGTCACCGGGGCCGCCATGGCCGCGAGATCGTGCCCCAGCAGGGGATCGCGGAGACGCATGCGCGTGTCCTGCTGCCCGGCGGTGACGACAATGGGAGCGCCCGCCTTGAGGGCGTTGTACATCATGCCGATGGCGTTGCCGAGCCCAGGCGCCACGTGGACGTTCACGAAGCCCGTCTTGCCGCTGGCCTGCGCGTAGTAGCTGGCCGCGCCCACGGCCACCCCCTCGTGGAGAGTCACGATGTAGTTGAGTTGGGGGTAGTCGAGCAGGCTGTCGATCACGGGGCTCTCAGTCGTCCCCGGATTGCCAAAGATGTAGCTTACGCCCTGAGCGATGAGGCTTTCCATCAGGATCTGTCTACCGCGCATGGGATCTCCTAGCGTGCCGGAGTTGGCCGCGGGTGGCGCTGCGCTGCGGCCGTCGGGCCCCATGGTGCCACTACCCGCACCCGCTTGAAAAGCACTGACTCTCCAAAATCCGTCGGTGAGGTGACGACAAGCGCCACATAGAAGCGTGGCGGCCTCCTTGAGTGCTCCACAAGTAGCGGATTCTGTGGCATGTCCATCATCCGGTGAAGACGGTACGTCGCTTGCTACCCAAAGACAACGAGGGAACTATCATGCGCGTCAAATTGCCGCGGCCGGAGTCGCGTCGCCGCCCACGGACCAAGGTCAACTGGCCGGTGGTCGTGGAGCTGGACGATCGGGTGCTGCACGGCGAGACGATTGACGTGAGTCAATTCGGGGTCAAGCTGCGCCTCGGGGAGCGGCTGGAAGACGCTTCGCTTGTGACGCTGCATCTCAACCCGCCCCAGGGGTGCCCCGTCGACGCCCGAGCGATCGTATGGCGAACGGATGACGACGGTCCAGTCTTCCTCTTCCTCAAGAAGACGCCCGCCGCCCTTCTCCCAGGCAATGACAAGCACTCGCCGGCGCTGCGTGTTCTCACGATCCTGGTTGTCGACGATGATCGCAGCGTAGGCTCTTTGGCGCGGGACATTCTAGGGTCCGCGGAATATCTCGTCCTCTTCACTGACGATCCGGTCGAAGCGATCCGGCTGGCCAGGCAACGGCCGGGTGACATTGATCTCCTGCTCGTGGACGTGGTCATGCCGTTGATGGACGGTCGAGAGCTCGCTCGACGTGTGCTCGACCTTCGCCCCAAGGTGAAGATCTTGCTCATGTCGGGATTCGAGATGTCCAGTCTCCGGGACACGGGATGGCCGGTCATCGCGAAGCCCTTCGGCACCACCGAACTCATCGAGAAGATCGAGGAATGCACCACCGCAAAGAGACGATCATCGGTATTTGCGGCTCCGACGCGATCCGCTCGACGGCCTTTACGATAGGCAGAGCGCGTAGTCGGCATAGAGCGTCGGTAACAGAACACCCGGTCACAGCCAGCGAATGTCGCGAAGATGCCGTCGCCGGCCGTGACCCGCCCCCCGTGGCGTCCCGCCTGGATCGACCCGCCGGAGCTCACTCGGCCGGGGCGGGTAGTCCGGGGTCTCGCGCGCCCGATTCGCTCCCCTCCGCGCTGCGCCGGCCGCGCGCCCCCCGGCCGGAGCGAACCCGCCGCATGAAGGGGATCAGGAGCAGGACGGAGGAGTAGACGGCGAGGAGAAGCCAGAAGTCATCGGCATACGACAGGATGTTCGCCTGCGTCACCGTCTCGCGGTACAGCATGGCCATGGCCTGCCGATTGGCAGTGAACGTGTCGGCGCCATGGTTCACGAAGTGGCCGGTCCACATGCGCAGCCGCTCCGCCATCTCGAAGCTCCACTGGTGGAGGTGGATCGTCAGCGTGGCCTGGTGGACCTGACTCCGTCGCGCCAGGAGCGTCGTCACCAGCGCAACACCCCTGCTTCCGCCGATATTGCGGGCGACATTGTAGGCGGCCGTCGAATTGCCCAGCCGCTCCGTCGGGATGGTGGCGAGGGTCAGGGCCTGGAGCGGCACGAAGATGAAGCCCTGGGAAAACCCCTGGAGGAAGCGCGGCCAGGCGAGGTTCCAGAAGTCGATGGTGGGAGTAACGCGGGTCATGAAGAAGAGAGCCACCGCGGCCAGCGTGCAGCCCCCGGCCAGCATAAGGCGCTGGTCCATGCGCGACACGAGGCGTCCGGAGATCATGAGCGCGATCATGGTGCCGAACCCACCCGGAGCCAGGGTGAGCCCCGCCGTCCACGCGTCGTACCCGAGGATCGTCTGCGTGTAGAGCGCCAGGAGGAGCAGGCTCGAGTTGAATCCCAGACCCACCAGGAAGATGGCCAGCGTGCCGAGGCCGAAGTTGCGGTCCCCGAAGACGGTGAGGTCCAAGATGGGCTCGGCGGCCATGAGCTCCCGGATCACGAAGCCGGCCAGCATACACGCGGCGAGCACGGCGCACATCAGGACCAGCGTGGAGTCGAACCAGTCGCTCCGCTCACCGAGGTCGAGGACGAGTTGGAGGCAGCCAAAACCCACGACCATGAGGACGATGCCGGCCACATCGATGCGGCGGGGCCGGCGGTGAAACGGCGCGTCGAACAGGAACGCGCTGACCATGAAGTAGGCGAGGATGCCGATGGGCAGGTTGATGTAGAAGATCCAGCGCCACGACCAGTTGTCCGTGATGTAGCCGCCCACCGTCGGGCCCAGGATGGGCGCCAGCATGATGCCGGTGCCCCACACCGCCATGGCGGTGCCCCGCTCCTCGAGCGGGAAGATCTCCCACATCACGGCCTGGGCCATGGGGATGACGGCCCCGCCACCGAGACCCTGCAGGATGCGCATGAGCACGAGGAACTCGAGATTGGGCGCGATGCCGGAGAGGAACGAGCTGGCGGTGAAGGTGACCGTGCAGATGAGAAAGAATCGACGCCGACCGAAAACAGCCGTCAGCCAACCGCTGGCCGGGATCACCACCGCGTTGGCGGCCAGGTACGAGGTGATGACCCACGACATCTCATCGATGCTGGCGGAGAATGACCCCTGCATGTGGGGGAGCGCGACGTTGGTGATGCTGGTGTCGAGCACCTGCATGACCGTGACGAGCATCACGGAGAAGGTAATGGCCCACTTGTGCTCGGAGCCGAGGGGCGCGTCGTTCACGGCGTCTCGCAGCGCCCCCGGACCGGGGAATCCCGCTCACCGAAGGGCAGCGCGGGCATGATGGCGCGTAGTGTAGCCGAGTCTACGACCGCAATTGTGCCGAGAGCGTAGACGCCGCCAGGGGTCCCGAACCTCTCTCATGGCCCCGACCTGCCCAGCGGAGGACGGCGCCGTCGGAGCACCCGCACGGGCGGCACCCGAAGCAGTAACGGGAGAAACCGCCAGTACGGCGGCGCCACCCCGGCCATCGCCAGGGCGCGGTCCATCACGCGCTCGTACGTCGACGTGCCCTCCTCCGCCGCGTGCACGATCGCCGGGCACCGTCGCATCGCCTGGTTGATTCGGCCCAGGACCCACTCTTCATCGACCTGCGAGGAGAGGTAGAAGGTGGGCTTGGCCAGATCGCGATCCGCGGCGATGGCGCCCTCGCGCACTGCATCGCGCGCGAGCGCCGTGCCCGGGAGCACGCGGACCCCCGTCGTGACGATGCTGACGCAGTTGGGCCCGTCGAGGTACCGCTCGACGAACGACATCGTCTCATTGACCGTCTCCCGGGTCTCTCCGGGCCCGCCAACCATGAAGAACCACATGCTGGTGATACCTGAGGCGCGGGCGAGACGCGCGGTGGTCCGGATCTCCTCGACGCCGAAGCCCTTGCACAGGCTGCGGAGCATCCTCTCGCTGGCCGCCTCCGGCGTGATCATCATCGAGTTGAAGCCGGCCCGGCGCATGAGCGCGAACAGCCGCTCCGAGGCGCCCAACGGGTTGATGCCCATCGCGGTCAACGGCACCCGCAGACGGCGGCGCAGGATCTCCCCGCACACCGCCTCTGCGTGCTGCGGGGGCACGTTGAAGGTGGAATCCACGAACTCGAAGGCGCGCGGTCGCAGCCGGGCCCGGACGCGCTCGATCTCGTCCGCGACGTCCGCGGGCGATCGCAGTCGGGCGGCGCGGCCTTCCACCATGGGATAGGCGCAGTAGCTGCACGCAAGGGGGCAGCCGCGCTTGGTTTGGATCGGCCACGTCGCCCCCATGTGCCCGTAGGCCCTCCAGTCGATCCATTCCTCCATCCCGGAGGCGCCGAAGTGGGGGAGCCTCGCGGGCTTCGTGGTGAGGATGGCGTCGCCCACGCGGGCGCAGACCCCCGGGATCTCGGTGGCGGGCCGTCCCGATTCGATCGCGGACAGCAGGCGCGGGAACACCGCCTCGCCCTCGCCCACGACCGCGAAGTCGCCGTCGACGTGTCCCAGCACCCCGGCCCCGAGGATGGAGACGGCGGGCCCTCCCAGGACGATCCGGGCGCCGCACGACTCGCGGACCACAGCCGCGAGGCGGCCGGCCCCCTCCAGGTGCCAGGTCGTGCGCTGGCAGACGACGTTGTCGATGTTGCGGATCGAGATGCCGACGACGTCCGGCGCCGAGGCAGCGAGGCGTTCCCGGAGATCCCCGAGCGGCCGCTCACTCCCGACGAGGTCCAGGAGGTCGACCTCGTGGCCCGCCTGGCGGGTCGCGGTCGCCACGTAGGCGAGGCCGATGGGCGGAGCGACCATGAGCTCTCGCGACGGGTTCCAGTAGACGAGCAGGACACGCATTGCTAGAACTACCGGAAGCAGCAGCGCTTGAACTTGCGGCCGCTGCCGCACGGGCAGGGATCGTTGCGGCCGGCCCGCGCGCGGGCCTGCGCGTCGGCCGTCCGCACCTGCTCCATGAGGGCCTCGAGTGGGCGCCCGACACGGATGAGCGCTGCCGCCTGTTGCCAGTAGGGCCGTGTGTGGCGGAAGAACCGCTGAAAGCCCTGGCAGAGGTAGTTGAGTCCCGGCTCGCCGTCCGGGGTCTGGATGAGGCGGTCTTTGGGACACCCGCCGTTGCACCAGGCGCGGACATCGCACTCGCGGCAGTAACGGGGGAGCGTGTCGCGTTTGGCGTCGCCGAACGCCCGCTGGGCGGGACTCTCGACGAGATCGGCCAAGTGGGTCTCGCAGATGTTGCCGAGCCGGTGGCCGGGGTTGACGAAGTGGTCACAGGAGTAGAAGTCGCCGGTGTGCTCGACCACGGGCACGTCCCCGCAGGTCTCGCGCACGATGCAGAGGGCGTGCTCGATCCCCAGCGCCGGCCGGAGCGCCTCGTCGAAGGCCTGGATGCTGATGCGGCGGACGTCGTGCCGCACCCACTCATCAAACACCTCGCACATGAACTTCCCGTAGGCCTCGGCAGGCACCGTCCGCTCGCTCACCGTCCCGTCGAGACGCCGTTCGACCAGCGGCAGGAACTGGAGGTACCTGACGCCTGCGTCCTTGAAGAAGCGGTAGACGCGCGTGGGGTGGCGCGCGTTGTCGGCGTGGACGACGCAGAGGACGTCGTGCCGGACGTCGTGCTGCTGGAGGAGGCGGAGCGCGCGCATCGTCTCCCGGTGGCTCGGGCGCTGTCCCTTGGTCACCCGGTGCCGATCGTGGAGATCGGCCGGGCCGTCGAGGCTCAGTCCAACGTAGAAACCCTCGGCGGCCAGGAATTTCGCCCATGCCTCGTCGATCAGGGTGCCGTTGGTCTGAATCCCGTTGACACAGCGGCGGTCCGGCGGCTGGTGCTTTCGCTGGAGCGCGAGAATCTTCCGGAAGTAGTCGAGCCCCAGGATGGTGGGCTCGCCCCCGTGCCAGGCGAAAGAGACCAGGGGAATCGGGCAGGCCTCCAGGTGCTGGACGATGTAGCGCTCCAGCACGTCGTCGGACATCCGGCGAGGCCCGCCTCCGGGGTAGAGCTCGTCCTTGACGAGGTAGTAGCAGTAGGTGCAGTCCAGGTTGCAGATAGCGCCCCCGGGCTTCACCATCACCTGGAACTCGCGCGTGGCAGTTGGCATGCGGCCCCGTCCCCCGGGCCCGAGTATATCCCGGCAGACCCGGAGGTGGCCGAGGCCTTCGCCGGTTGCTTCGGCCCACCCTTCACGCTTGGAACAGACCACCTGTCAACGCGTAGCCTGAAGTGACGGCCGCGAGAACTCCCGGGCCCCCCGCGCCCGGCGGCGGTAGAATCCTGCTTCGGGAGGAGCTCATGGCGCTTACGGCCGACGTTGTGATCATCGGGGGCGGGGTCACCGGGACGAGCATCGCCTTCCACCTGGCCGCTCGCGGGCTGCGCGACGTCATCGTCGTCGACAAGAGCTCCGTCGCCTCGGGCGGCACGGGGAAGAGCTCGGCCTGCGTGCGCCAGCACTACACCACGGCCGAGACCTGCCGGATGATCCGCTTCTCGCTCGACGTCTTCCAGCGCTTCGAGGCGCTGACCGGCGGCGGCTCGTGCGGCTTCCGGCGCACGGGCTATCTGCTCGGCGTGGACGAGCGGATGCGCGCACCCATGGAGGCCTCGGTGGCGCTCCAGCGCGGGGTCGGCATCGGGACCCGGCTGGTGTCGCCCGCCGAGATGCGCGAGATCGAGCCCCGGCTCCGTACCGAGGACCTGACGGCCGGGTGCTACGAGCCGGACTCTGGCTACTGCAACCCCGCCGAGACCGCCCAGGGCTTCGCGCGGGCGGCCCGCGAGCGCGGCGCGCGGGTCCTGGAGGACGCGGAGGTCCTGACCGTTCTCACGCAGGGCGGCCACGTCACCGGCGTGCGGACCACCAAGGGCGAGATCCACGCGCCCCGAGTGGTCAACGCCGCCGGCCTCTGGGGCGCGCGCATCGGCGCGATGGTGGGCCTCGAGATCCCGATCACGGTATGCCGCCACAAGATCAACATCGTCACCTGGCCGGAGGCGGCCCGGCGGCCGCACCCCATGGTCTATGACTTCGTGACCAATATCTACACCCGGCCCGAGCTGGGCGAGCACATCCTCGTGGGGGGCCTCGACGCCGAGGAGTCCCACGACCTCGCCGACCCCGACCGCTACAAGGAGGGCGTGAGCCTCGACGAGTCCACGGAGGCCCTCGCGCGCGTGAGCCATCGCTTCCCCGTCCTCGAGGAAGGGCGCATCGCCCGCGGCTACGCCGGCTGCTTCGACGTCACGCCCGACTGGCACCCGATCCTGGACCGCGTCGGGCCGGAGGGGAGCTACGTGGCCGTGGGCTTCTCGGGTCACGGCTTCAAGCTCTCGCCGGCGGTGGGCGAAATGATGGCCGCCCTCGTCACCGAGGGGCCGGGCGGCCATCCCGACCTCCCCGCCTTCCGTCTCTCGCGCTTCGCCGAGGGCAAGCCCATCCGCGGCACCTACGGCGACTGGCTCATGTGCTGATCTCGTCACCGGCCACACTCTGGCCCTGGTGCAAACTGGTGCACAATGGTGTAGCATGACCGACATGGCTGAAATAGAAAGATCTGTTCGCCAAAGCGTGTCAATCCCCACCGGTATTGCCAAGCGTGTGCGCGCTTTGGCCAAGACTCGGAAGACAAGCGCCAATCGCGTACTCGTGGATCTGATCGAGGCCGGCCTTCAGTCCAAGGAAGCCGAGAAGGAACGTTTCTTTTCGCTCGTGAGCCGACTTACTCAATCTAGGGATTCTGCTGAGCGGCAGCGGTTGAAGGAAGAACTCGCGCGGATGACATTCAGTGATTGATGCCGAAGATTCGGTGGACCCATCTTCCACCAGTTCTCCGCCAGCACCTCTTCGATCGGGTCGCGAATCGCCAGATATCGCCTGAAGATCTCTATAAGCTGAAACTGTGGCGCGAAGCTGAGCCAGACGCGCCTGACGGGCCCACGCTCCAACTGCCGCCACACTACTGACAGGGCATCGCGGACCCCCGGGCTCGCGGGAA
Organism: Candidatus Rokuibacteriota bacterium; assembly: GCA_030647435.1. Classification (NCBI taxonomy): domain Bacteria; phylum Candidatus Rokuibacteriota; species Candidatus Rokuibacteriota bacterium. The sequence continues at coordinate 41,835 of JAUSJX010000004.1, read as the reverse complement.
CATGGACATCGGGCGGCCGGGCGGCCGCCGGAGGCACTCGCCGTGACCCAGCACAAGAAGCTCGCCATCCTCGTCGGCGGGGGCCCGGCCCCCGGTATCAACAGCGTGATCAGCGCGGCCACCATCCGGGCGTGCCTGGAGGACGTGGAAGTCATCGGGGTCCGTGACGGCTTCGAGTGGATCATGCACGGCGACGTCGACCACGTGACCCCGCTCACCATCGAGACCGTCAGCCGCATCCACTTCCGGGGGGGCTCGCACATCGGCATCTCCCGCGCCAACCCGACCGTGGATCCCCAGCACCTGGAGAATGTGGTGATCTCGCTGCTGCGGCTCAACGTGTCGCAGCTCATCACCATCGGGGGAGACGACACCGCCTTCTCGGCCATGAAGGTCGAGCAGCGCGCCGAGCGCCGCATCCGCGTCGTACACGTGCCCAAGACCATCGACAACGACCTCGACCTGCCCGCCCACGTGGACACCTTCGGCTTCCAGACGGCCAGGCACTACGGGGTCGAGATCGTGAAGAACCTCATGGTGGACGCCCGAACCACCTCGCGCTGGTACTTCGTGATCGCCATGGGCCGCAAGGCCGGCCACCTCGCGCTCGGCATCGGCAAGGCGGCGGGGGCCACCCTCACCCTCATCCCCGAGGAGTTTGCGGGCCAGCCCATCCGCCTCAAGACCCTCGTCGACACCCTGGCCGGCGCCATCATCAAGCGCCTGAGCTACGGGCGCCGCGACGGCGTCGCCATGATCGCCGAGGGTGTCGTGCTCGACCTCGACCCCGGCGACCTCGCCCAGCTCGAGGATGTGGAGCGGGACGCCCACGGGCACGTGCGCATCGCCGAGGTCAACATCGGCGAGATCCTCAAGGCCGCGGTCCAGAAGCGGCTCGCGCAGTTCGGCCTCAAGACCACCCTGGTGGCCAAGAACATCGGCTACGAGCTCCGCTGCGCCGATCCCATTCCCCTCGACATGGAGTACACGCGCGACCTCGGGTACTGCGCCGCCAAGTACCTCCTCGCCGGGGGGAACGCCGTCGTGATCTCCATGCAGGGTGGCCACTTCGTGCCCGTCCCGTTCGAGGGCATGCTCGACCCGGCGACGGGGCGGGCGCGCATCCGGCTGGTGGATATCCACTCCACCCGCTACGCGATCGCCCGGCGCTACATGCTCCGCCTGCGCCGCGACGACTTCGACGACCCGCACGAGCTGGCGAAGTTCGCGGCCACCGCGGGCCTGTCCCTCCAGCAGTTCCGCGAGGAGTTCGAGCCGCTGGTCCAGCTGGAGCCGCCGCCGCTCGACATCAGCCCGGCCTCCGTGCCCGCGGACACCGCCTCGCCGTGCAGGGGTTCGAGCACCCCAAAATCCGATGACTCGCGCTAGTCCAGCCAGTCTTCCTCTTTGAGCTTTCTGGGCAGGTAGGTCTTGGTCAGGTAGCGGAAGTCCTTGTTGGCGAGCGCGTCGAGCTCGTACTTGAGCCCGCTCGCGAGCATCCGCTTGATCTCTTCCTGCCACGGCTTCTTCTGAAACCAGCGGTACTTGAGTAGCTCCTTGGCCCGGCTGATGTCTTTGTCGTTGAGCTTGATGCCGACGTTGCGCGGCAGGCCGTAGGCGTCGGGGTCGGCGCTGGAGAGGCCGATGAACTTGGCCTTGGGAATGGCCATCCGCTCGCTCTCGAACGCGAGGTTGATCGACCCCTGCTTGACGACCGAGTAGATGTAGTAGCCCCACGGGTCGTTGTCGACGAGGACGTACACGGGAATCTTGTATTCCTCGTGGAGGCGACGGGCCAGGCGCCGGACGCCTCGGGGCGGCTGGCCGTTGCCGGTCAGGAGGACGCAGTTGTAGCGGCGCCAGAACTTGTCCTCGGAGAGGCGGTTCCACTGGGTGCCCTTCTCGACGAGCAGGACGAAGTCCGCCGTGCAGCGCCGGATCTCGATGAAATCGGGCTCGACGATGGAAGGCACCGAGTAGCCGCCCTTGCCCAGGCGCGCGCAGTCCACGCGGTCGCCGTCGTCGCCGAAAACAACGGGCCCCACGATGCTGCCGGCGTTCTCGGCGCGCACGTGGAGCTCTTCGCGAAGCGCCGCCAGCGAGACTTCGAGGTCCTCAATGAGGGGGTCGGATTCGTTCTGGTTATCGAACGTGTTCTCGTGCGAGTCCTTCATCGTGTGCTTGGTTCGGTAGTAGATCTCCCTGAGCGACGTCGTGAGGTCGGCCCGCTGCAGTTCGGACAGGGCATCGGCCACCAGCACCGTCTGCATGAACTTCTTCGCCATCCCCACGTTGAAGAACGTGCGCGCTTGCTTCCGCTTGCCCATCTCGATGATGCCGCGCTTCTCGTTGAAGTGGATGTTGGCGAGGCTGCGCACGGGGATCGACAGCGTGGGGTCCTTGCTGCGTTCGGCGGCGGTGATCACCGCGTCCGCCACACTGATCAGCTTCCTCTCGACCGCTCCGGGCTTCTTCGCCTTTGCCTTCGCCATTGTTATTTCTTCTTTTTCTTCTTCTTGTGCTTCGGCGGCTTCGTCTTACGTTTGGCCGCCTTCACTTTGCGCTTTGCCGTCTTGGCCGGCTTGGGCACTTCGGGCGGTGCGACTGCGCTCGGCTCGGCGCCCGGCAACACCGGCGCCTCCCCTTCGGGGCCTTCGGGGGTGACGATGATCGAGTGTGGGAGGCCTTCCGGGCCGCTGTGGCGGTCCAGGATCGCGTCGGTCTTGGCGCCGCCGGTCCGCTTCGCGGCGATCTTCTCCAGCTGGGCCTTGAGCTTTTCCTTGGACAGCTTGCCGCCCTTCAGCCGGGCGCAGGCCTCCACGACCTCTTCGATGTAGAGCTCGAAAATGTTGCGCCGGCGGAACTCGCTCTTGGCCCGCTCGCGCCGCCGCAGGAACATGCCGAGGCGGCGCCCGCATTCCTGCAGCGCGAGCTTGATATCCTTGCGGATCTCGTCGTAGTCGGCGATCGCTTCCTTCGACTCGCTGGTGAACGGCACCCAGACCGAGGCCATGTGGACGAAGATCACCATGGGGCCGGCCGGGAGCGCGCCCCTGGACTGGGCGATACCGTAGTTCCGCCACGCGGTCTCGAGCGCGGCCTTGTAGGTCGCGCAGGCCGACTGCTGGTAGAGCAGCGGGACGCGGTTGGCGTAGCGAATCACGCGGGCCAGCTCGCTGTCGTCGTCCCGCTGCTCGCCCTCGGCCAGCGGGGCCGCTGGCGCTTCCGGGCTACCCTTCGCCTGATCCGGTCCCTTGCCGTAGGCCAATCCAGCCTCGATGATGAACGGGTTGCCGCGGTACACGGACGGCGGCCGGGTCACCGCCGTGTAGAACTCGCCTTTGATTTGCTTGTAGAGCCCGTGGAGGATCGCCTTCTCGCCGATGGGCGAGATGCAGTTCGACGGCGGCGCCATGATCTTGGTCGCCTGGATGGCTTTGTAGAGCGCCTCGGCGTCCGTGCCGTGGATATTTCGCGGACGCGCGTTCGCCGACAGCTTGGCCGTCTTGCAAATCTCCTGGGCGACGGCCGGGGAGACGCGGCTGAAATCGCCCGAGAGAAACCCCGAGAGCCAGTGGCTCCGGGTGTCGTGGAGCATTCTCAGCAAAATTCCGAACTCGATGCCGTAGGGATGCGGCTTGATCTCGCGGGGCTGGGGCGGCAGCTCGTCGATCGTCCGCGGATACTCCCGGGTCTCCCCCTCCGGCGTATGGTAGACGAGCTTCACGTGCGGATTGGCGATGCCGACCTGCTCGAGGAACTCGTCCACCGAGGCGCGGCCTTTCTGATAGCGCCCCTCGATCTCGAGCGTCACCTGCGTGCCGCGTGGGTGGTCCCAGCCGATCTTCTTGTTCTCGAAGATCCTGGGCTCGTTCTTCTTGGTGTCGATCTGGACTTCGAAGTAGTGGGCCGCGCCGCGCGCGCTGGTGCGCGAGATGATCTGCACCGGCTTGCCGGTCGTCAGCTGGGCGTACATGCCGGCCGCGGAGATCCCGATCCCCTGTTGTCCCCGGCTCATGCGCAGGCGGTGGAACTTCGAGCCGTAGAGGAGCTTGGCGAAGATCGGCGGAATCTGGTGGCGGACGATGCCGGGGCCGTTGTCGATGACGGTAACGCGGAAGCGGGTCGCCTGGCTGGCAGGCGGCGGCGCCTCTCCGTTGCTCGGCACGACCTCCAGCGTGACGACGACCTCCGGCAGGATGCCCGCTTCCTCGGCCGCGTCGAGCGCGTTGTCGACGGCTTCCTTGACGCAGGTGAGGAGGGCCTTCCGGGGATTGTCGAAGCCGAGCAGGTGGCGGTTCTTGGTGAAGAACTCGGAAACGGAGATGTCCCGCTGGCGGGCGCCCATCTCGGCGGCGGATACGGACGTTTTCGGCTCGGTGGCTTTCGGTTCTGCGGTCGGGGCCTTGGCGAGTGCGGTGGCCATCTCCTTCTTTGATATCAGACCTGTGCTCGCGGGCGCTCCTTTAAAGTCATCGGGTGACGTCGCGAAATGCCGACAGGGCGGGATCGGCACCGATGCGGTCGGCCGAGAGGCTCGCGAGCGCGCTGCGCACCAAGGTGAGGTCCCGCGCGGCCCACGCCAGACCAAGCGCGACCCGCAGCTCCGCCGGCGTCAGCAGGACGGCCTGATCCGCGCGGAGGCATTCGAGGGCCCGCGGGCCGACGAACGCCCGGTGAAGCGACAGACATAGGTCGCGTGCCTGGGAGGTCGCCAGCACGGCCCGTTCAGCGGGGGTCACTCCTGCTCCTCGAGCAAAGCGATGTCGGCGATGTCCTGTGGCGAGCCTCGCAGCCGCTTGAGTCCGATCAGCCCGGCGCGTGAGACCACCGTCACGGACTGTCCCTCCCATTCGGTGTTGATGCGCGTCTGCCATGCGCGCTCGGTCGCGCCTGGCCGGACCTCGATCACGTCGAGCAGAAGCACCTCTGGGTCCCCGGGGACAATCTTGGTGAGCCGATGCATCACGACCTCGTCCTCGGCGAATCGCGTCGGTGTCCGCTCGCGTCGAACGAACCCGCACGGCAAGAGCGCATCGACGAGCGACGCGACGGCGGCCGGCGGCGCCAGGAGGTCGATGTCGATGGTTGCCCTCGGGCGCGCGTGGATAGACATCGCGATTCCCCCGCAGATCGCGTAAGGCACCTGAGCGGCGCCGAGGGCGGCCACAATGGTGCGAAATTCCTCGAAGAGGTTCGGCATGCTCACCTCGGGCGAGCGTAACACGGCAAGCGATAAGAGAACTGTGGATCAGGCGGGCTTCGAGGGCGAGAGCGCGGAGGGCGCGACGCTCAGCGCCCGACCGGCCGACAGCACGGCCAGCGCGGATAGGATCGCCAGCGTGAGGAGAATCGGCCCGTAGCCTCCCCACGCCAAGTAGGCGAGGCCGATGCTCAGCGGCGCGGCCGCGCGGGCCAGCGTCGACCACACCGACAGCGCGCCCGCGATGGCGCCGTAGTGCGTGCGGCCCCACAGCTCGGCGACAAGCGACGCCCGCACGAGAGTGGCCATGCCATTGCTGATTCCGAAAAAGGCCACGAAGGCGAAGAGGCCGACGACGCCGGGCACGCCCCACAAGATGAGGAAGGCCACGCTCTGGCACGCGAGGATCAGCATCGTCACCGCGCGCGCCGACAGACGCGTGCGCAGCGGCGCGAACACCAGCCGGCCGAGGACCTGCATCGCGCCCACCAAACCGATCACGGTCGCCGCGAAGGTCGGCTTGTAGCCCCACTCGATCAGCATGGGGACGGAGTGCAGGCTGATGCCGGCGTGCGCGAACGACTGGATCAGGAATGCGAGGGCCAGGAACCAGAAGGTGGCAGTCCGTAGCGCCGCCCGGGCGTTGACGTCAGACGGCCCGACGGCTTCTCGCCGAGCGGTGGCCTCGCGCGCCGGTTTGCCCTCGTCGGCCGGGCCGCCGCGCAGCAGGATGGCGTGCATCGGGATCGTCGTCGCTCCGAGGATGGCCGCCAGCACCAGCACCGCCTGCCGCCATCCGAGCGAGGCGGCCAGCAAGCTCGCGATCGGATTGAAGATCGTGCTGGCGAGTCCGGCCGCGAGCGTCAGGATGGTGAAGCCGCGCTCGCGGTCGTGCACGAACCACTTGGCGAGGACGGCGAACGCCGGCTCGTACAGCACGGCCGCCATCGTCACGCCGACGGCCGCCCAGATGAGGTACAGGGCGGGCAGGCTCTCGACGCGCGCCCAGGCCACCATGAGCGCGGCGCCCGCGCACGAGCCGAGCGTCATCATGAAGCGGGCGCCGCCGCGATCGACCCAGCGCCCGACGGGGACGGCGAAGATAGCCGACACGAGCAGCGCGATGGAGAAGGCCGCCGTGCTCTGGGCGCGCGACCAGCCCATCTCCCGCTCCATCGGGGCCAGGAGGATACCGAAGGCGTAATAGAGGATGCCCCACGAGATCGTCTCGGTCACGGACAGGGTCGAGACGATGACCCAGCGGTAGCTTGGCGTCTTCGGCCTGCGGAGCCTCGTCACGGCGCGGTCGAACCGTCTCGCATCGTCCGGCCCGGCTTCGAGGCTCGGAGACGTCGTGAACGCGCAGGACCTGAAGCTGCTAGCCTCGAAGTTGCCCCTTCAACCTGAGCCGAAGAGATCCCTCCACCCCGCTACGAGATCGTGAACCCAGGGTGCGTGGCAAAGGCGTTGTCGATGACGAGATTGGCGCGCTGGCGAGCGGCCTGGCGGAGCGCCCAGGTCGTGCGGCGCCCGTCGGCATAGAACCACCAGAGATACAGCGCGCCGTACATCCACGCCCCTTCGTAGCCCCAGGTCGAATCGGCCCCACTCTTGCCGGCACCGAACACGGAACCCGCGGGAAAGTTTGCGTCGTGCGGCTTGCCACCGAGATGGCGCGACTCGTGGATGAGTGTCTCGGCGCGGCCGGCGCAGTCTTTCGAATAAAAACAGCCAAGGTAGAGCTCCACGTGCCCGGATACGGACCGAGCGATCGCGGTGCCGTCCCCACAGAGTGATCGCAAATCGTTGATCTGGTCCCGCACGTAGCGGCGACCCCAGTGCAGGGCGTTGTTGCTCCAATCCTCGTTCCAGTAGTCGTCGGCCGAGTAGTTGAGCAACCACATCGCCCCGAAGATGCGGGCCAGCGGCAGGTCGGTGTTGCAGCAGTCCTCGTATCCGAACCCATCGTCCCAATAGTTCTTCTGAAATCCATGGGCGTACCAGGCCCAATCGATGAACGCCTGCCAGCAAGCCCGTGGACCATAGAGGCTGTCGCCGGTTACCGTCTTGTCCGGGATGGTCGGTACGGTGCACGTCGCCATGAGCTCACCCCTTCCTCGTTGGTCCCGGTTTCCGGGCCTGCTCAGTTCGGGGCTCGTCGCCGGGCAGGCTCGGAGCGGGAGCGATGCCCGCCCGGCCGCCCGTCTTGCTGAGGTGACGCTGCGGCCGCTTGATCTGGGGAACGTCACTGACTTCGAGCGCTTTCAGATCAAGCAGGAATCGCTGATCCTCCGGCAACGCGTTGGCGATGCGCGAGCGGAGGCTTCGTCCGCGCGACGTCTTGAGAAGCGACTGGACCGCGGCACGTCGGATGGACAGGGAAGGCTGCTTGAGGCATTCGAAGAGCGCCTCGATCGCTTCCCGGCGTTCCTTGGCGAGGTAGCCGATCCCCTCCACCGCGGTCGTACGCAGAATCGTCTCTTCGGCGACGGTCGAATACGAATGGGGATCCGGGGCTTCTTCCGGTGGAATCGGAGTGAGGACCAGGTCAAGCAGGAACGGTAGCGCGGCGGGGTGCCGGAGCTCTGCCGCCGCATGAACGTGCACCCAACGCGTCGGGTAGTCGTGCCGATCGCAGTCGTTCTGCGCGCGGGCGATTTCGACCAAGGCGAGATCAGCTCGCTTCCGGAGGTCCGCCAAGGCTCGACGGTAGCTGTCCTCCGCGTCCTCCCCGACCGCGTTCATGGCGACAAGGAAATTCTGCAGCAGGATGCCGGCCGGACTGTCCGGCGGCCGGGCGCGTCTCCTCTCCGTCCCGCGCAAGTCATCAGATGCGCTCGGAGGGCTTTCGTTATCATCGCGCATATGTCACTCCTTCAGCGTGTAAGTTGGTTCGAAAGAGATGAAGAACAATGACACACGGGGAGAAATCGTGTCAAGCGAGGCGCCGGATGAAAAGGCGTCGGAGGCATCATAGATGAACGAGACCAGGGTGCACGCTACGCTCGTACGTCCCGTCGATCTGAAGGACGACAACGACTGGGACGATACGGCCGGACGCTCTCGAAGGAAACGGGCTAGAATCGCTCCATGAAGATCCGCATTGGGGTGGGCGCCGCAGGAGCTTCCGCTACACCGGAGGCGCTGGCCGAGCTCGTGACGGCGATCGATGAGCTGGGGTTCGATTCTCTGTGGCTCTCGGAGGTGCTGACCGGCCCCGTGATCGATCCCGTGGTGGGCCTCGCCTGGGCGGCGGCGAGCAATCCGAGGGTGAAGCTCGGGACCACGATGCTCTTGCCGGGACGCAACGTGCTGCGGCTTGCCAAGCAGCTCGCGAGCCTCGACGTCCTGTGCAGAGGGCGGCTCCTGGTAACGCTGGTGCCCGGACTCACGTACGCGCCGGAGCGCGAGGCCATCGGCGTCGAACCCAAGCACCGCGGCGCGTTCATCGACGAGGCGCTGCCGCTCTTGCGGCGCTTGTGGGCCGGTGAAACGGTGAGCCACGACGGCCCCGCCGGCAGCTTCCACGACGTCAAGCTCTCGCCGCTGCCGGTGCAGCAGCCGCTCGAAGTCTGGCTGGGCGGCACGGTGCCCGCGGCGCTCGAACGCTGCGGCCGATTGTCCGACGGCTGGCTGCCGTCGCTCTGCACGCCGGAAGAGGCGGCGGCGGGGCGCGTGGTGATCGACGAAGCGGCGGTCAACGCCGGGCGCTCGATCAGCCCCGAGCACTTCGGCATGAGCATCGGCTACGCTCGCGAGCCCATCGACCCGGCGACCGCGCGCATCATGACCGCCCGCCGCCCCCGAGCCCTCGAGCTCACGCCGGTGGGATTGCCAGCTCTGCGTCAGCTTCTCGAGCGCTTCATTGGCGTCGGCTTCACCAAGTTCGTCGTGCGTCCGGTGGCCCCGCCGGCGTCCTGGCGCGCCGAGCTCCAAGCCCTGTCCGCGGCGGTGGGTGACCTCCAGACCTGACGAATCTACATCGTTCCACGAGACACACCAAACCTCCGAGATCCGTTTTGGCTCCGGGATTTTGGCTGGTTGCGGGGGCTGGATATGCAGAATGCTACACGCCCCGGAAATCTACTGGATCGACCTAACGTAGACTTGGCTTCATTCCCTCCGTTCCCCACCGGCTCCGGCACGGCCCCTTTCCGCCCGTTGCTTGCCCACGCCCCAGCGGCGGCGCAGATTCGCTCAGCGTCATAGGGCGAAGGCACTGCCCTGATCGCCTTCGAGGTCGTCGCACTGTGCCATGCCGGGTGCCAGGTGGGTGTGGCCGGGGAGAAACTGGCCTCGTTGCCTTGTCACAGCACGGTGTGCTGGCGTCACGAGGTCGATACGTGGGCGGGGCAAGGGCCGCGCCCTGGAGTACTCCGGCGCCATGGCCGCGCCGATACCCCTGCGTCACGCCAGGGCGTTGGCAGGCCCGGGCGAACCGCCGATCTGATAGAGTGACCCGCATAGCGCGGAGGGCGAGGGCATAAACATGTCGTCTCTTCCCACAGGCACGGTCACCTTCCTCTTCACGGACATCGAGGGCAGCACGAGGCTCTGGCAGCAGCATCCCGAGCCGATGAAGGGCGCCCTGGTCCGCCATCACGGGCTGCTCCACCAGGCGATCGAGTTGACCGGCGGCTACGTCTTCCAGATTGTCGGGGACGCGTTCTGCGCCGCCTTCCACACCGCATCGGAGGGTGTGGCGGCCGCGCTCGCCGCGCAGCGCGCGCTCGCTGCCGAGCTGTGGGGCGAGACGGGCCCGATCCGGGTCCGCATGGCCCTGCATACGGGCACGGCCGACCTCCATGCGGGTGAGCACAAGCCCGGCGAGTATGTGTGTCCGGGCTCACCCTCAGCCACACGGCGCGGGTGCTGTCCGTCGCGCACGGCGGGCAGATCCTCCTATCGAGCGCCACGCAGGAGCTCGTCCGTAACGACCCGGCATCCCTCGTGGAGCTGCGCGATCTCGGCCTTCATCGCCTGCGCGATCTCGCGCGCGCGGAGCACATCTACCAAGTGGTCGCGCAGGATCTGCCGGACACGTTTCCCGCGCTCACGTCGCTGGAGGTGGTCCCCAACAACCTGCCGAGACAGCTCACGACCTTCATCGGGCGTGAACGCGTGATCGCGGAGGCGAAGCGCTTGCTGGCTGAGACGCATCTGCTCACGGTCACGGGGCCCGGCGGCAGCGGCAAGACGCGCCTCTCCCTGGAGATCGCCGCCAGCCTCTTGGACGAGTATCCCGACGGCGTGTGGCTGGTCGAGTTCGCGCCGCAGGCCGACCCTGCGCTCGTGCCCCAGGTCCTCGCCACGACGCTCGGCGCGCGCGAGGAGGCGGGCGGCCGCCCGCTGGTCACGACGCTGGTCGACCATCTCCGTCCGAAGCGCGTGCTGTTGCTCTTCGACAACTGCGAGCACCTGATCGACGCGTGCGCCCGCCTCTCGGACGCGCTGCTGCGCGGCTGCCCGGAAGTGAAGATCCTGTCAACCAGCCGCGAGGCGCTCGGCCTGACGGGCGAGGTCACCTTCCGCGTCCCACCCCTATCCCTACCCGACTCGGGTCACTTGCCACCACTCGAGCGCCTCACGGAGTATGAGGCGATCCGGCTTTTCGTCGACCGCGCCGCCGCCGTGAAGCTCGACTTCACTCTCACGGATGGCACCGCGCCCGCTGTGGTGCAGATCTGTCAGCGGCTGGACGGCATTCCCCTCGCACTCGAGCTGGCGGCGGCGCGCGTACGCACACTGTCCGTCCAACAGATCACCGCGCATCTGGACGAGCGCTTCCGTCTGTTGACGGGGGGCAGTCGCACCGCGCTGCCGCGGCACCAGACGCTGCGTGGCCTGATCGACTGGAGCTACGGCCTGCTCTCTGAGGCCGAGCGCGGGCTGTTCCGGCGCGTGTCGGTGTTCGTCGGTGGCTGGACACTGGAAGCGGCGGCGGCTGTGTGCGTGGGCGATGGTGTCGACCGCTACGACATTGTCGATTTGCTCGGTCGGTTGGTGGATAAGTCGCTCTGCCTGACAGACGGCCAGGGCAGCGACCCACGCTATCGCTTGCTCGAGACCATCCGACAATACGGCCTCGAGAAGCTCATGGAGACGGCCGAAGGCCAGGTCGTGCGCGATCATCATCGCGACTTCTATCTCGGCTTCGCGGAGGATGCGGAGCCCCGCTTGCGGGGCTCCGAGCAGGTCTCTTGGCTGAAGCGGCTCGAGGCGGACCACGATAACCTGCGGGCGGCGTTGCGCTGGTCCCTCGATCGCGAAGAGACGGAGCCGGCGCTCCGTCTCGGGAGCGCGCTGTGGATGTTCTGGGACACGCACGGATACCTGCGCGAGGGACGCGAGTGGCTCGATGAGCTGCTGGCGCGCGCCCACGACTTGCCGGCTTCCGCCGTCACGCCCGTGAGTCGGCGCGCGCTCGCCAGGGTGTTCGACGGGGCGGCCCACCTGCGGGCGCGTTGGAGCGAGTTCGCGAAAACGATCGATCTCCAAACCCAGGGGCTCGCGGTGTGGCGTGAGCTGGGTGATAAACGCGGGATCGCGGAAGCGCTCGACCACCTCGGCGACACCACGCGTACCCTCGGCGACCGCGCGCGAGGCAAGGCGCTCGTGGCGGAGAGTCTCGCATTGTTTCGGGAGCTCGCCGACCAGCGCGGCACCGCGCACGCGCTGAACAACCTGGCCGAGATGGTCAGCGCCGACGGGGACCTCGCCAGCGCGCGGTCGCTACTCGAGGAGAGCGTGCCCCTCTTCGAAGCGATCGAAGACAGGCGGGGCCTGTCGCATGCGCTCGACAACCTGGGAGGCGTCCTCACGGCGGAGGGCGATTTCGGTCCGGCGGAAGCCCTGTACAGCAAGAGCCTCCGGCTGGCCGAGGAGCTCGATGATAACCACGCCATCGCGACTGCGCTCCGGAGCCTCGGCGGCGTCGCGCACCACCGGCGGGACCACGCGCGGGCGCGGAACTTTTACGAGGCCAGCGTGGCTCGGTTCCGTGAGATGAACGACGGGTTCTGCCTGGCGAAGTCATTGATCGGTTTCGCCCTGGCCTCGCACGAGGCAGGCGACCACGAGCACGCGCGGACGGTCGGCGACCAGGGCCTGGGCTTGCTGCGCGAGAAGGACGCCAAGGACGAGCTTGCACCGCGGCTCAATCAGCTCGGCGGGGCGGCCTTGGCGCACGGTGACGTGGCGCGAGCCGCGCGCTTCTTCCAGGACAGCCTGGCGCTGTACGCGGAGACGCACGACGAGCCGGGCATCGCCACGAGCCTGGAGAACCTGGCCGGGGCGGTCGCCGCGCGCGGCCGGGCGCCGGCCGCGCTGAGCTTGCTGGCTGCGGCCGATGCGCGGCGCCGCGCGCACAGTCTCGGGTGCTCGGCCAGCGACCGCGGCACCTTCGACCGCGCCGTCGTCGCAGCGCGCGCGCAACTCGACGCGGCGACCGCCGACGCGGTCTGGTCGGAGGGCGCGGCGATGACGCTCGAGCAGGCGATCGCCCGTGCGCGCGAGCAGTTCACCGATCTTCCCGCAATGTGAGAACGCACTGCACAGAGGCCGCTCGTTGAGGCGCCATCCCCGTCTGGGCGGGTCGGCGGAGGCCAATCGGCTCCTCGTTGGAACGGTCGATTTGAACGACGATCACGTCTTGCCAACTCGATCCAACCGCATCACCAGTTAGCAATCCGTTAGCAGAGACAACCAAAGGGTTAGCGATCAGTCGCTAACCCCTTGGTTGTTTGGTTGCGGGGGGCCGTAACCACCGACGTCGAACCGACTGACCTTCGGGGTCGATCTCGGCTGACGGCCGATCAACGCCTCAATAGCCCTCGTGCGGCTATCAGAGTGGCTCCCTTTAACGTCCGGGCGTCAGGGACTACCCGAGGAACAGCTCGCAGGTGTCGAGCCAGGCCTGCGTGGTGAGCGCCAGCGATTCCACATCGACACGCTCGTCGTTGCCGTGGAAGCGGCTCGACATCGCCTCGGCCGTCAAGGCCCGCGAGAACAGGCCGAAGCCGTAGGCGACCGCGCCGTGCTCGCGGAAGTAGGGCGCGTCCGTGAACCCGACGATCATGCGCGGCAGGAGCTTCGCGCCCGGGTAATGCCCGTCGACGACCCGACCCAGGACGTCCCAGAGCGGTGTCCCCGTGGGCGACACGGATGCCTGCTTGGAGAAGAGCTTCTCGATCTTCACCTCTTCCGACAGGTCGCCGAGGGCTTTGTCGATGTGCCGGCGCACCTCGTCCTCGTTGTCGCCGGGTATGGTGCGGATATCGACCTCGATGTCGACGACGTCGGGGATGACGTTGGTCTTCACGCCGGCGCGGCACATGTTCGGCGAAAACGTGGTGTGCGTGGCCGACCACGCGAATTTCGCCATGTCCGGGGAGAGCTTGGCGATGGTCTCGTCCACGCGAGAGGGATCGACCAGGGCGGCCTTCAAAGCCGGGTCGAGGCTGAGCGAGGCGACGAAGGCGGTCCACAGATCGTCCACGTACGGCGCCGGGCGGTAGTCCGCCAGGCGGCTGACCACGTGCGCTGCCTTGACGAGCGCGTTGTCCGCACCGTACGGCATCGAGCCGTGTCCGGGCGTGCCCTTGACGCGCAGCCGGCGCCACGCCACGCCCTTCTCGCCGACGTGCACGGTGACGTTCAGCTCGTCGCCGTGCGAGCTGACGGTCCCGCCGTTCTCGGTCAACAGGTAGTCCGCCCGGAGCGCATCCCAGTGACGCTTGCACACGTGCCCGGCGCCGAGCGCGCCGCCGGCCTCCTCGTCGGCGCACGCCAGATAGACCAGCGTGCCGCGCGGCCGCCACCCGCGCCGGGCCAGCGCTTTGAGGGCGACGGCCTGGGAAGCGGTAAGGTTCAGCATGTCGATCGCGCCGCGCCCCCACACCTCGCCGTTCACCAGCTCGCCCCCGAAGGGATCCCGCGTCCAGGTCGCGGGCGTCACGGGCACGACATCGGTGTGCCCCATCAGGCAGAGAGTCGGCGCGGCCGGATCAGTCCCCTCGATGCGGGCGACGAGGCTCTTGCGGCCCGGCGCTCCGTCAGGCTCGTAGACCTCGAGGTCGAGGCCGCTGCCTTCGAGGTACGTGCGAAGCAGGTCGGTGGTGCGCACCTCCTGGCCGGATGCGACGCTGCCGTCGTTCACGCACTGGTTGCGGATCATCTGCTGCAGCAGCTCGACGGTCTGGCCGGTCAGGGCGTCGTTCATGCTTTAGGCATGTTTCGGGTCAGGAAGTCGGTGACCCAGCGGATCGACTCGGTGAGATGCGTCGGGCCACGCCAGTCCTTCTGAATCTCGAGATTGGGGGCTAATCGGGCGATCTCGGCGCTGGTCTCGGCCGGGTGCGGCTTGTCGACGCCGGGCTGCAGCAGGAGCGGCGTGCGGCAGCGACGGACGAACTCCCGGCTCACCGAGAAGACGAAGTCGCCGCCGAACATGTTGTGACCGAACTTCTGAATGGTGTCCTCGGTCAGCGTGGGATCGCGCGCCAGCATGGTCTTGGCAAAGCCGCGGACACCGTCGTCCCAAGTGTCCCGGTTCTCGTGCAGGCCGATCGGGTTCTGGAGCACGGCGGCGGTGATTCGCTCGGGCGCCATCTCGCACAGCGTCAGGCAGAAGGTGGCACCGATGCATCCGCCCATGACGTGGAAGCGGCGATGGCCGAGATGGTCCATCAACGCCAGGTGATCGCCGGCGTACGTGTGCCAGCCGTGGGTCGCCGTCACCGTCCCGCGCGAGCTGCCCGCGTTGCGCTGATCCATGCCGATCACGGTGAACCGGCCGGCAAGATCGACCATGGGATTCATCCACGGCGGCGGGGCATCGGGATTGCCCGGGCTGTGGCGCCAGAACTCGAGCTGCGAGCGCAGGCCGCCCGGCGCAAAGAGCAGCAGCGGATAGCCAGACCCGTGGACTTCGTAGTGGATTTCGGCATCAGGACGCGTGAATACCGGCATCGTCATCCTCCCGAGGTGTGGTCACCGCGATTGCCGTGCCACGATAGCACCGTTTGGGGGCCTCCTCTCTCGGTTAGAATCCCCTGGGAGGAGATGCTCATGCGAGTGATCGACATGGAGTGCAGCGTCCCGAAACGCGCGGCCGCTGACGGCGCGGCTCCCGCAGCCGGCCCACCGACGGCGGCACCGAGCGCGACATCGGGCACGTCGGGGGCCGAACGACCGGCCGGCTACGGCATGGCCAACTACGGGCGCATCTTCCGCTCGCGCCGGGACGGCGGCGACGCGCGGCCGGCGACAGAGCTCTCCGTCTACGTCGAGCTGCTCGAGCGCGCCGGCATCGTGCGGGCCGTACCCTTCGGGACGACCAACGACGAAGCGGCCGAGCTGCTGCGCGACTACCCGGACCGCTTCATCGGCCTCGCCCGCATCAGCGCGTACGACCGCATGCGCGGCGTCCGCGAGCTGGAGCGCCGGGTGCGCGAGCAGGGCTTCCGGGCCCTCGGGGTCTCGGCCCTCGTGGACGGCATCCCGGCCAGCGATCGGCGGTTCTACCCGCTCTACACCAAGGCCGCCGAGCTGGACATCCCCGTGCGCGTCTATTCTTCCATGAACTACGCGACCGACCGGCCGTACGATCTCGGCCACCCGAGGCACCTCGACCAGGTGGCCATCGACTTCCCCGAGCTGACGATCATCGGCGGCCTCGGGGGCTGGCCGTGGGTGAACGAGATGGTCGCGCTGGTCCGTCGCCATCCGAAGCTCTACCTCGACACCTCCGCCCACCGCGCCAAGTACCTCGGCCAGCCCGGCTCGGGATGGGAGATGCTGATGCAGTTTGGCAACACGCTCATCCAGGACAAGGTCCTGGTCGGGCTCTCGGCGGACCTCGTCGGGCAGCCGCACGAGACGCTGATCCGGGAGTACCTCGAGCTGCCGCTCAAGGACTCCGTCAAGGAGAAGTGGCTCTACGGCAACGCCGCCCGGGTGTTCGGGCTCGAGTAGACATTGGAGGAAACAGATGCTGACGCCTGAGACGATCGACGCTACCGCCCGTGCCTTCTTGGAGGTGCACCAGTCGCGCACACGGTACCGCCCGCTCGACCCCGCCCTCCGGGCGGCGCCGCTCGACGATGCCTATCACATCCAGGACGCGCTCCACCGGCTCATGGCCGAGGCCGGGCGGGGCGAGATCGCCGGCTGGAAGATCGCGCTGACCTCGAAGGCGATGCAGCAGATGACCGGGGTGGACCAGCCCGCCGCCGGCGCCATCTTCTCGAAGGTCGTGCATCCCTCGCCGGCCCGGATCGAACTAACCGCGTATCACCACCTGGGCGTCGAGTTCGAGGTGGCGGTCCGTCTCGCTGACGATCTGCCGGCGAGCGGCTCGCCCTGGACGCGCGCGTCCGTGGCCGGCCGGGTCGCCGCGTGCCTGCCTGCCTTCGAGCTGGTCGAGGACGGCGGCGCCGACTACAAGACGCTCGACGCCTTCACCCTCGTGGCCCAGAACACCTGGAACGGCGGGGTCGTCCTCGGGGCGCCGGTGACGGAGTGGCGCGGCGTCGACCTCGAGGGCGCGGTGACACGCTGCTGGATCAACGATCAGCCCGGGGGCCAGGGCAAAACCGGCGATGCGCTCGGCCACCCCCTCGAAGCCGTGGCGTGGCTGGCGAATCTCCTCAACCGCCACGGCCGCATGCTCCATCGCGGGATGATCGTGATGACGGGCAGCAGCATTACCACCAAGTTCCCGGCGCCCGGCGACCGCGTGCGCTTCGCCATCGACGGCCTCGGCGAGGCAACGCTCGAGGTCGCGCTGTAGCGCCGAGACTTCACAGGGGCAGGACGGGAGGTCACCGCATGGATCTGGGGCTTCGAGACAAGCACGCGATCGTGACCGGGGGCAGCCTGGGCATCGGCAAGGCCATCGCGCGAGAGCTGGCCCGCGAAGGGGCGGATGTCGCGATCGTGGCGCGGACGAAAGAGCGGCTCGACGCGACGGCGCGGGAGCTGGCCGCCGACACGGGACGCCGCATCATCCCGCTGGTGGCCGATGTCACCAGCAAGGCGCAGGTGGACGCGATGGTCGCCCAGGCGGCCGCACAGCTGGGCGGGCTGCACATCCTGGTGAACAGCGGCTCTCCGCCGGGCGGCTCGGCCACCGCGACCGGCCCCATCGAATCCGTAATTGACGAGGATCTGCTGCACGACTTCAACGTGAAGTACGTGGGGGCGCTGCGCTGTGCCCGCGCCGCCATCCCCTACATGAAGGAGCAGGGGTGGGGCCGCATCATTAATATCAGCGGGACCAACGCGCGCAACGCCGGGAACCTGAGCGGCGGCGCGCGCAACACCTCCCTCGTCCACTTCACCAAGACCCTGGCCGTCCAGCTGGGTCGCTACGGGATCACGGTCAACTGCATTCACCCAGGCGTGACGCGCACGGAGCGCACCCCGCGCCTGCTGGCCGCCCGGGCCGCCGAGCTGGGCATCGCTCCCGAGGACGTCGAGAAACGCGACTTCGCCGACGATTCCCCGCGCGGCAACGCCATCGGCCGCATGGTGGACGCAGCCGAGATCGCCTACCTCACGGCATTCCTGGCTTCGGACAAGGCCTGGGCCGTCACGGGCGAGCTCGTCGTGGCCACCGGGGGCGCCGGGCGGGCGGTGTACTACTGACGCGGATTTACGCGATCAGGCGAGCTTGGGCCGCACGCGCTCGGCGAAGACGGCCATCTGCTCGTCCAGCTCGGGGCCGTCAGCGGCGAGGAACTCGAGGACCAGGTGCTCAACTCCGCAGTCGACCAGC
Source organism: Candidatus Rokuibacteriota bacterium (assembly GCA_030647435.1). Classification (NCBI taxonomy): domain Bacteria; phylum Candidatus Rokuibacteriota; species Candidatus Rokuibacteriota bacterium. Next base: position 23,854 of record JAUSJX010000004.1, on the reverse strand, counting down.
TCCGCGATCTGATCGACCAGGCGTGCCGGCTCGCCCGCGAGCACGCGGCCGCCATGGGTGGAAACCGGCACAGCCTGACCGGGGCCAACGATGCGGACGTCGTTGCGAAGCGTGAGCGCGGGAGGCAGGGTGCGGCCCCGCGCCTGGCAGAGTCGCGCCAGCTCGGCCCGGCCGGCCCGCAGCTCCTCCGGCGAACGATTGATCGGATGCCAGGCGGCGCCGAACTGGGCGGTGCGGCGCAGCGCGGCCCGGCTGTGCCCCCCGACCCAGATCGGCGGGTGCGGCTTCTGCAGGGGCTTGGGCTCGAACGTGAGCCCGCTGAACTGCGTGTACTTTCCGGCAAATGACGGAGCCTGCTTCGTCCAGAGCTCCTGCATGGCCTCGAGGTACTCGTCGGTCATGACGCCGCGCTCCGCGAAGGGTACACCCAGGATGGCGCTCTCGGCGGCCACCCAGCCCGCGCCGACTCCGAACACGACCCGCCCGCCGCTCAGCGCGTCGAGCGAGGAGATCATCTTGGCCGTGACGACCGCGTTGCGGTACGGGACGATGAGCACCGTGGTGCCGAGCCGCACCCGGCTGGTCACCCCCGCGATCACCGCAAGCGTCACGAGCGGGTCGAAGATCGTCTCGCCGAAGTTGACGACGTTCGCGTTCGGCACGACGACGTGATCGCTGACCCAGACGGAGTCGTAGCCGAGCTGCTCGGCCCTGACGGCCGCGCCCCGGATGATGTCCGGCGTGGCCAGGTGCCTGCAGTTGGGAATCCAGATGCCGAATTTCATGGTGACGCTCCTGACTGGCTGAGGCTTCGTTTCGACCGCTCTTCTACCGCGGCGTCAGAGCGAAGTCAATCGCCACAAGCTTTGTCGCCACCTGATAGCGATGAGGAGGGTGAACACCAGGCCGACAACGGATAAGGCACTGATTGTCAGCGGAAAGCCGATGAGATCGATCAGGGCGCCCGCGGCCATCAATCCCAGCGGCAGGCCGTAGACCGCGAGCGTCCGCACGCCCATGACCCGCGCCCGGAACCGGTTGCCCGCAGCGGCGAGCAAGCTGGCGGTCATCGAGATCATCGCCACGTTCTGGACGAAGCCGGCGAGCACGAGCGCGATGAGCCCCGCGCCCAGGCTCCCGGCGTGGCCGAAGCCGAGCAATACGGCGTACCAGATCGCCGTGCAGACGAGCATGGAGCGCTCAGGGCGGCGCGGCCCGCCGGTCGCGACCGTGGCGATCGAACCCAGGAGACCGCCGAACGCGAAACCGGCAACGAGCCACCCCAGGCCCCTGGCGTCAACGAGGTAGATGTTCTTGGCGACATAGGGCAGGAGGCCGTTTGAAACGGGGTAGGCGGTGAGGTTGATCAGAAACGCCAGCCACATCGGGGCGAGCAGCGCAGGCGTCCGCAGAACGTGGAGGAGGCCGTCCTTGAGATCACGGCCGCTCGAGGGGCTGGACATCGCGACGGTCGTGACGCCCGGAGAGACCGCGCGCGGCGCTTCACCCGGATCAGGCACCGGATGTCTTCGCGCCACGCCGAACGTCAGCGCGCCGCTCGTGAGATAGAGTGTCGTAATGAGGAGGTAGGCGGGCCCGATGCCGAGGACGGTGGAGAGGCCCGCGCCGGCGAGCGCGCCGGCCACGCGGGCGGAATCCATGGTGGCGCGGGACAGGCCCACGGCGCCCATCAGGTGCTGCGACGGAATCGTTTCGCCGATGAGCGAGTTCCGGAGCACGAGATCGTTTGGGCGGACGAGGCCGACGAGCGTTGCGATAGCGAACACCCACACGGGTGTCAGGCTCCCCGTCAGGCTCAGGATCGTGAGGAGCGCGGCCAGGACAGCGTAGACCGCGCGCATCGCGGTCAGCATCGCCCGGCCGCCGAGCCGGTCGCCCAGCACCCCGTACATCGGCGCGAGGAGAGTGCCCAGGAACAGCAGCGAGCCGAACGCGGTGAGCAGGAGCACCGAGCCGGTCTGCACCAGGACGTACCAGCCCAGGATGACCGTCTCCATCTCGAACGCCAGCGACGTGAGCAGGTCGGCGGGCCACTGGAAGCGGAAGCTGCGGACGCGGAACGCGGCCAGGGTCAAGGGACGTCGATAATGATCGGGGTCAGGTCTTGCATTACGACATTTCACGCCGCCTGTCCTCGGCCAATCGCGAGAGATCTCGCTCCGCAATGTAGCAATTCAAGACCTGACCCCGGCTACCCGGCTAGCGGTTGAGGTGGCGCAGCGGCAGCCCGGGGCGCGGCCACTCGAACGACACGAGGGTGCCGCCCATCGACAGCGTCGCGTACGCGGTTCGCAGGTCACGGCCGCCGAAGCAGACGTTCGTGACCATCATGTCGGGCAGCATGTACTGGTCGACGCGGCTGCCATCCGGCCAGATGTCGCTGACGGCGCCCGTGATCAAGGTTGCCACGCAGACATGGCCCTCGCCGTCCACCGCCAGCGAATCGAACATCTGATAGCCGCCGAGCCCGAAGACGACCTTGCCCTTCTCGCCCCGGTACGGTCCGTTCGCGGACTCGATCTCGCCCGGGGCCGAGAGCCGGAAGGACCAGCAGCGCGCCGTCGGCGTCTCGACGACGTAGAGCGTCTTCTCGTCCGGCGAAAGCCCGATCCCGTTCGGACGCTCGAGCGGGAAGATCGCCTCGCGGATCAAGGACCCGTCGGCCTTGGCGTAGTAGACGACACCGCGGTCGCTGTCGCGCTCGCGCGTCTTGCCGAGGTCGGTGAACCAGAACCCGCCGGCGCCGTCGAACACAAGGTCGTTCGGCCCCTTGAGCTTCTGGCCGTCGCAGCGATCGTAGAGCGTGTCGAACTTGCCGGTCTCGGGATCCACGATCTGGATGCTGCCCCCGGTGTAGTCATCGGCCTGGAGAACCGGAAACAGCTTGCCCGGCCGCTCGACGAACTTGAGCCCGCCGTTATTGGTCACGTAGATCTTGCCGCCCGGACCCATCGCCGCGCCGTTCGGGCCGCCGCCGAGCTGGGCGATCACGTGGGTCTTCCCGTCGGGCGTGACGCGTGAGAGCGTCTGGCGCTCGATCTCGACCAGGATGACGGAGCCGTCCGGCATCGCCACGGGACCCTCGGGAAAGCGTAGTCCTGACGCGATCTGCTTGAACGCGGGCGTGAGCGTCGTCATCGAGATTCTCCTGGGGTCCCCTGTTGCGCGGCGAGCCCTGCGCTCGCTCGATCATGCCAGTATAGCCGGGCGGCGCCGCCGGGCGTGGTGAACGGAGCGCGCCGGCGCCGCGGCGCCCCCGGGTCCGGCTGGCGTCGAGCCCGCGGATACCGTATGATCCTCGCGCCGTGAACTTCGATTTCTCGCCGGATCAGAGATCGTTGCGCGACCAGGCGCGGAAGTTCCTTGCCGAGCACGCCTCCTCCGCCCGCGTCCGGCGCATCCTCGAGGGCGCCGCGCCGTATGACGCCGAGTTGTGGCGGGGGATGGCTGAGATGGGCTGGATGGGCACCGCCATCCCGGAGACCCACGGCGGCGCCGGCTTCGGTTACCTCGAGCTGTGCGTCCTCGCCGAAGAGCTGGGCCGGAGCCTCGCGCCGACGCCCTTCTCCTCGACGATCTACCTCGCCGCCGAGGCCCTGCTGCTCGCGGGCAGCCCAGCCCAGAAGAAGCGCTGGCTGCCGCGCATCGCCCAGGGAGAAGCGATCGGTTGTTTCGCGCTGGCCGAGGGCCCGCAGGTGGCGACGCCTGGCAATATCACGACGCGCGCCGACGGCGGGCGCGTGAGCGGCACGAAGATCCCCGTAATGGACGGCGACGTGGCGGACTTCGCCGTGGTGGTGGCCTCTGAAACAGCCGGCGGACCCGCCGGTCTCTTCCTTGTGGATCTCAAAGGACTAGGCGTCGCTCGCACTCATGTCACCACCGTGGACCCCACGCGCTCCCACGCCCGGCTGGTCTTCGACAGCGCCGCGGCTGAGCCACTCGGCGCTCCCTCCGCTGGTTGGCCGCTCGTGGAGCGGCTGCTCGACCGCGCGGCCGTGCTCGTGGCCTTCGAACAGCTCGGCGGCGCGCAGGCGGCGCTTGACATGGCACGGGAATGCGCGCTCGGCCGCTTCGCGTTCGGGCGGCAGATCGCCTCCTTCCAGGCCATCAAGCACAAGCTGGCCGACATGTACGTGGCCGTCGAGCTGGCGCGGTCGAACGCCTACTACGGCGCCTGGGCGCTCTCGAAGGATGCGCCCGAGCTTCCGGTGGCCGCCGCAACCGCACGCGTGGCGGCCAGCGAGGCCTACTACCAAAACGCCAAAGAGAACATTCAGGTGCATGGCGGCATGGGCTTCACCTGGGAGTTCGACTGCCACCTGCACTACCGGCGCGCCAAGCTCACCGCCCTCATGCTGGGCAGCGCCCGCCGCTGGAAAGATTTGCTGGTGACGCGGCTTCAAGCCGGCGCCGCCTAGGAGATCACCGTGGATTTCGACGACACGCGAGAAGAAGCCGCTTTTCGAGCCGAGGCCCGCCAGTGGCTCGGGGCGAACGCAGAGACCAAAAGCGGCGCCTTCGAGACCTGGCAGAGCCGCTACTCGGGCCGCGACGGCTATGACGGCTTCGAGCGCGCCAAAGCATTCCAGCACAAGAAAGCCGAGGCCGGCTTCGCCGCGCTCCACTGGCCGGTCGAGTCGGGCGGGCGCGCCCTGTCTCCGATCTACCAGGTGATCTACTCGCAGGAGGAGTCGCGCTATCTCGTGCCGCGCGGCTACTTCGAGATCGGGCTCGGCATGTGCATGCCCACGCTGTTCACCTACGGCACCGACGCGCAGAAGCGGCGCTACGCGCCGGCCGCCCTGTGCGGCGACGAGGTGTGGTGCCAGCTCTTCTCCGAGCCGGGCGCCGGCTCCGATCTGGCCGGCCTGCGCACGCGCGCCCAGCGCGACGGCGACGAGTGGGTGATCAACGGGCAGAAGATCTGGACATCGGGCGCGCACTGGGCGGACTGGGGCATCCTGGTGGCGCGCAGCGATCCCAAGACGGTCAAGCACAAGGGCCTCACGTTCTTCTTCCTGTCCATGAAGTCGCCGGGCATCGAGACCCGGCGCATCAAGCAGATCTCGGGCGCGTCCCACTTCAACGAGGTCTACTTCACCGACGTGCGCATCCCGGACAGCCAGCGGCTCGGGGCCGTGGGCGCCGGCTGGGGCGTGGCCATCACCACGCTCATGAACGAGCGCCTCGCCTCGGGCGATCTCCGCGGTCCTGACTTCGAGGAGATCTTCGGCCTGGCCCGCTCGGTCTCGCTCGAAGACGGCCCCGCCATCGCCAACGCGGCCGTCCGCGAGCGGCTGGCCGATCTCTACGTGAAGACCCAGGGCGTCCGCCTCACGCGCTTCCGCACCATGACCGCGCTCTCGCGCGGCGAGACGCCGGGCCCGGAGAACTCCATCGGCAAGCTCGTCAACGCGCCCAAGGCGCAGGAGATCGCCTCCTTCGCCATGGATCTGCTCGACATGGGCGGCGTGATTATGGACAAGGACACGGCGCCGCTGCGGGCCGCCTTCCAGGAGTCGCTCCTCACCTCGCCGGGCGGGCGCATCGCCGCGGGCACCGACGAGATCCTTCGCAACATCATCGCCGAGCGCGTGCTCGGTCTGCCGCAGGACGTGCGCGTGGACCGCGACCTGCCCTTCGACCAGCTCCCGACCGGCGCCCGCTAGCGTCCGCCATGGAACTCAAGGGACAGGTCGCCATCGTCACCGGCGCGGGCCGCGGCATCGGCCGCGCCACCGCTCTTGAGCTGGCGCGTCAGGGCGCCGACGTCGTCATCGCCGAGCTGGACCAGGCCGGGGCCAAGCGCACCGCTGAGGAGGTAGGCGCGCTCGGGCGGCGTGCCGTCGTGGCGCCGACCGACGTAACCTCGCGCGCCGACCTGCGCGCCATGGTGGACCGCGCCAAGGCCGAATTCGGGCGCATCGACATCCTCGTCAACAACGCCGGCATCTATCGCGCCGCCGCGACCCTCGACGTCACCGAGGACCACTGGGACGCGATCATGACCATCAACGCCAAGGCGGTGTTCTTCGCCAGCCAGGCGGTGCTGCCGGCGATGATCGCGCAGAAGAGCGGCAGCATCGTCAGCCTGGCGTCCATGGCGGGCAAGATCGGCAGCAAGACCAACCTTCCCTACAATGCCAGCAAGGCCGCCGTCGTCAGCATGACCAAGAGCCTCGCCCTCGCTCACGCCGCCGACGGCATCCGCGTGAACTGCGTCTGCCCCGGCTACGTCGAGACCGACATGTGGTCGCAAGTGTCGAAGGAGCAGGGCGCGCTCCTGGGCATGACGGCGGAAGAGTTCACCCGCCACCGCGCGGCCCAGGTGCCTCTCGGACGCATGGAGAAGCCGGAAGACGTGGCCCACGTGGTCGCCTTCCTCGCGGGGCCGCGGTCGGGCTACATGACCGGCCAGGCCCTCAGCGTCGACGGCGGCCTCGTGATGCACTAAGCGCCGGGCGACGCGCCGGCGCCGCCCTCGAGGAAGCCGGTCGTCGTCCGCTAGATCGACGCGCGCTCGGCGGCCAGCTCCTTGCCGAGGGCGTCAGCCAGCCGGGCGTACTGGTCGGGCGTGTTGTAGAGCTGAGCGGAGATCCTGAGAAGCCGCCGGGGCGCGGCGGGCCAGCGCATGATCGGCACCTCGATGCCCCAGCCGTCGAAGAGCCGCCCCTGGATCGGATCACGCACCCGCCATCCGGTCTCGGTGGTCGTGCTGTCGGGCAGGATAACGCTGGCGAGCGAGCCGAGCATCTGGTCGGGACACGGTGGTGGCGTGCCGGCGGCGGCGCAGAGAAGCCGGCGCGCCTCGAGCGTAAGCGCGCGGTTGCGCGCCATCACGGCCGGCCACCCGCCCGGGATCAGGCCGCCAAGGTATTCGATCGCCTTCGGCACCGTCAGCCACGCCGTCGGGTCCTGGGTACCCGTCCAGTCGAACTCGAGCCGGAAGCGCGAGCGGCCCGGCCGCACGGCCGTCGCGCCGTGGCTGATCGTCAGCGGGCGGATGTCGGCCTGGCGGTCGCGCCGCACCCAGAGGAACGCCGAGCCCTTCGGCGCGCAGAGCCACTTGTGACAGTTGGCGCTGTAGTACGTCGCCCCCAGCGTGCGGAGGTCGAGCGGCACCATGCCGGGCGCATGCGCGCCGTCCACCAGCGTCTCGACGCCGCGGCGCGCAAGCTCGGCGACGAGCCGCTCGATGGGCAGGATGAGCCCGGTGGGGCTCGTGATGTGGTCGAGGAGCGCCAGGCGGGTCCGCGGCGTCACCTTCGCCAGGACCGCGTCCACGACGGCCTCCTTCGAGCTGACGGGGAACGGGACGACGGCGACGTTGACCCGCGCGCCGCTCCGACCGGCGACGTAGTCCAGCGTGTTCCGGCAGGCGGCATAGGCGTGGTCCGTCGTGAGCAGCTCGTCGCCTGCCGAGAGCGTAAGCGACCGGAGCACGGCGTTGACGCCGGACGTTGCATTGGTGATGAAGGCGAAATCGTCGGGATCGGCGCCCACGAAGGCGGCGAGCGCCTCGCGCGCGGCGTCGAGGCGGCCGTCCAGCTCGCGTCCCAGGAAGCGGACCGGTTCCGCCTCCATCTCAGCGCGGAGCGCCGCCTGGTGTCGGAGGACCTCGGTCGGGCACGCGCCGTACGAGCCGTGATTCAGGAACGCGACGCCGCGATCGAGCGGCCAGAGCGCCGCCAACTCCCCGGGGCTCGTCACGCCGCTTGGGCTGTGAACTTCGGCAGCACGTCCTTGCCGAGCCTGGCGATCTGTTCCAGCATCGCGTCCTTTGGCATGCCCATGCTGTTGCTCAGGTGCACATACTCGAGGCCGGGAAACTTCTCCTCGAGCGATCGCAGGTAGGCGATCAGCTCCTCGGGCGGGCCGGCGAACCAGGCGCCGACCTTCATGTAGTCCTCGACGGTCGGGACACCGGCGGCGCTCCAGCCGCCGCGGCGCGTCGACGCCTCGAGCTGCGCCGGCGTGATTCCCGGCACGAAGCCCAGCGGGCCGAACATCTTGACGTGCTCCTCGTACCACGGCGTGATCTCGCGGACGGCCCGCTCGCGGGAGTCCGCCAGGTGGTAGAAGATGCCGAGGCTCAGACCCTCGCCGAGGGCATAGTCGAGCCCGGCGCGCTGCGCGGCGTCCTGATAGGCGTAGATCGACTTCTCCGCCATCGTCGCCGCGCCGCCGCCGATCAGCCCCTTGATGCGGTGCTTCATCATGAAGTCGAGCCCGCGGGCGCCGGCGCTCACGACCGGCTGCCAGCATTCGACCGGCTGGCGGAGCGGCCGCGGCACCAGGGTGATCTCCTTCAGCTCGTAGCCGCGATACGGCACGGCGGGCGGCAGGGTGTAGTGCTTGCCCTGGTGCGAGAAGGACTCCGAGCGAAACGCCTTCATGACGATGTCCACCTGCTCCTCGAAGAGATCGCGGTTGGCCTCGGCGTCGAGCATCGGCGCGCCGAACGTCTCGACCTCGCGAGTGTGGTACCCGCGGCCCACGCCGAAGACGGTGCGCCCGCCGGTGAGGATGTCCGCGGTGGCGAAGTCTTCCGCCAGCCTGAGCGGGTGCCACATGGGAGCGATGTTGAACCCGCAGCCGATGCGCAGGCGCGACGTCAGATGGGCCAGGTGGACGGCGACCATCATGATGTTGGGAATGCACTCGTAGCCCTCGTGCTGGAAGTGGTGCTCGGCCAACCAGAGGGTGTGGTACCCGTGCTCGTCCATGCACCGCGCGATAGCCTCGGCCTTCGCGAAGACGGAGACGAGGCGCTCGTTCGGATACCGGCGCTCGTTGGCGGGCGTGGCCAGCTGGCCCATGTCGCCCAGGTCGATATGTCCCGCATAGACGTTCGAGAACTTGGTGATCATGTCGGTGTCCTCTCTCCTCGCCCCTATGGCCTTTCGTCGGCCGGAGAGGGCAGCGAGCGCGGCGGAAGCCGGCGGCCGGGGAAGCGCGCGAGCGCCGCTTCGTCCAGATCGATGCCGAGACCGGGGTCCTGGGGGACGGTGATGTAGCCGTCGCGCACCGCGAAACCGGGGCGGGCGATCTCGCGCCCGCGAGCCTCGAAGTTCACGAAGTACTCGGTGATGAGAAAGTTCGGGATGGCGGCCGAGACCTGGAGCGTCGCGGCGAGCCCCACCGTGGTGCTGTTGTAGTTGTGGGGCGCGACCGTCACGAACGAGGGCTCGGCCATCTGGGCGATCGCGCGGAGCTCCAGGATGCCGCCGCAGTTGCAGACATCGGGATTGATGATGTCCGCGGCGCGCAGCTCGAAAACGCGGCGGAATTCCGCGCGCGTGTACAGCTCCTCTCCGGTCACGACGGGAATTCCGATCTGCCGGCGGCACTCGGCCAGCGATTCCAAATTTGTCGAGGAGACGGGCTCCTCGTACCAGAACGGCCGGTAGGGCGTAATCGCGCGGGCGACGCGGACAGCGTGCATGGGCGCCAGCCGGCGGTGCACCTCGATCAGGAGATCCACCTCGGGCCCGACGGCCTCGCGCACGGCGGCCACCGTGGCCACGGCCTGCTCCTCGGCCTCCCGTGAGATATGGCTGCGCCACGGGCCGGGAAACGGATCGAACTTGAGCGCGGTGAACCCGCGGCCGACCGTATCGTGCGCCAGCGCCGCGTACTCGGCGGGCGACTTCCCGTGGCCGTACCAGCCGTTGGCGTACACGCGGATGCGCTCGCGGCACGGCCCGCCCAGCAGCGCGTGCACCGGGACACCATGGCGCTTGCCGGCGATGTCCCAAAGCGCCTGCTCGAGCCCGCTGACCGCGCTCCAGAAATCCATCGCCCCGCGCTTGGCCGCGAAGTCGTTGTATGCCATGTGGACGAAGTGCGTGATGTGCGAGGCGTCGCGTCCGACCAGGTAGCGGCCGAGCGCTTCGACATGGGCGACGATGCTCGCGTCGCGGTCGGCCTGGGTGTAGCACTCGCCCCATCCGTGCGGACCCGCCTCCGTCTCGACCTTGACGAAGAGCAGGTTTTTGCCGCCGCCGAGGTCGGCCAGAAATGTCGTGACTCCTTTGACACGCATGCCCGCGACTCTACCAGAATCCGGGAGCCGTGATACGATTCGGCGCGATTCGATACTCCCGCACTCGAAGAGGAGAGAGGCATCCATGAGCGAGGGCGCGCTGGCGGGCATCCGCATCCTGGACTTGACGCAGTTCGAGGCCGGCACATCGTGCACGCAGCTCCTGGGCTGGCTCGGCGCCGACATCATCAAGATCGAGCCCATCGGCGGCGAGCAGTCGCGCCGGAACCGCCCGGAGGTGCCCGGGCTCGACGCGATGTTCTTCCTGCTCTTCAACGCCAACAAGCGCAGCGTCACGATAGATCTCAAGCACCCTGAGGGCCGTACGCTTTTCCTCAAGATGGCCGAGCGCGCGGACGTGGTGGTCGAGAACTTCGCGCCGGGCCTCATGGAAAGGCTGGGGCTGGGCTGGGATGTGCTTCGCGCCGTCAACCCGCGCATCATCTTCGCGAGGCTCAAGGGCTTCGGCCTCTCGGGGCCGTACCACGAGTACAAGAGCTTCGACATGATCGCCCAGGCGACGGGCGGCGTGATGAGCGTCACCGGCTTTGCTGACCGCGAGCCCGTGCTCTGCGGCGCCAATATCGGCGATAGCGGGGCGGGCGTGCACATGGCGGCCGGCATCATGGCCGCGCATATCGAGCGGGCGCGGACCGGCAGAGGCCAGGTGGTCGAGGTGTCGATGCAGGAGGCGGTGGCCAACCTGATCCGCCAGCGCTACGTCGCGCACTACCGCGACGGCAAGCCGACCGGGCGGCGGGGAAACAACGCGCCGCCGGGCGCCGTCCCGGACGGCCTCTACGCGTGCGCGCCGGGTGGACCGAACGACTACGTGTACATCTACGTGCAGCCGATGAACCAGGGTATGTGGTCCGACTTTGCCCGCGCCATCGGCCGGAAGGATCTCCTCAGCGACCCCCGCTGCGTGGACGCGCCGACGCGCTGGCGGCATGTCGACGCCCTCAACGAGATCGCGCGGGCGTGGACGGGCGCGCGCTCAAAGCGCGAGGTGATGGCCACGCTCGCCAAGGCCGGCGTGCCGTGCGGCGCCGTCCTGGACACGGCCGAGGTGCTGGACGACCCGCACCTGAACGCCCGCGACGCCATTGTGACGATCGACCATCCCACCCGGGGGCGGTTCCGTGTCCCCGGCTGTCCGATACGGCTGTCGGCCTCGGAGCCCGTGACCACGCCCCCGCCGCTCGCCGGACAGCACACCGACGAAGTGCTGGGAGAGGTACTCGGTCTGTCGTTGGCCGGCGTGGCCGACCTGAGAACGCGCGGGATCGTCTGATCCGCCGGATGAACCCACTGACAACGACGTCGGGCGGTGCATCCGTCCGCGGCAAGCTGATGGCCACGCTGTTCGTGGCGCAGGTCTGCGGGAGCACCGGGCAGTCGATCGGGCTGGCGGTCGGCAGCATCGTGGCGGCCAGCATCACCGGGACGAATACCTGGTCGGGCCTGCCGATCGCCGTCGGGGCTCTGGGTACCGCACTCGCGAGCTGGCCGCTCGCCCGCCTGATGAACCGTTCGGGGCGCCGGCCGGGCCTGGCGCTGGGCTATGGCCTCGCCGTCATCGGTTCTCTCCTCGCCATGATGGGCGTGGCGGTCGGCAGCTTCTGGCTGCTGCTCGGCGGGATGGCGCTCTTCGGGATCGCGAGCACCTCCAACCTCCTCGCCCGCTACGCCGCCGCCGACGTCACGTCGCCCGCGCAGCGCGGCCGCGCGATGGGGCTGATCGTGTGGGGCTCGACGATCGGCTCGATCATCGGGCCGAACCTGATGGCCCCGGCCCTGCGCCTCGGCGCTCTTCTCGGGGTCTCGTCCGTGGCGAGCGCGTTCCTCATCGCCGTGGGCAGCTACGCGCTGGCGTCGCTCCTGATCGAGGTGTTCCTGCGGCCCGATCCGCTGGCGATCGCGCGCCACAGCCAGGCAATCGTCGACGCGGGCCGGCCCGCCGGCCAAGCCCGCCGGCTCGGCGCGATCCTCGGAGATGTCCGAGTGCAGATCGCGCTGGCGACGCTCTCGATCAGCCAGTTCGTGATGATCAGCACGACCTCCACGTCACCCCTCTACCTCCACGACCAGGGACATCACGTGCAGACGATCGGGCTGGCCGTGTCCTTTCACTTGGCCGGCATGTATGTCACGTCGCCGCTATCGGGCTGGCTGTGCGACCGCTTCGGACGGCTGCTGATGATCGGGGCCGGCGCCGTGATTCTGATTGTCGCCGTCCTGCTGGCGGGACTCGCCCCGGGCACCGACCGCGTCCTGGTCATCCTCGCGCTCTTCCTGAACGGCGTGGGCTGGAACCTGGCGTTCGTGGCCGGGAGCGCGCTGCTGACCGACGCACTGACGCCGGCGGAGCGACCGTCGATCCAGGGCTTCGCCGACCTCTTCATGGGCTTGATGGGCGCCCTCGGATCCGCCGCCGGCGGGATGATCCTCGGCGTGTGGGGCTTCGCCATCCTCAACGTGGTGGGCGGCGCGCTGGCGCTCGGCCCGCTCGCCGTCACGTTGTTCCGGCGCCCGGCGCTCCTCACTCGCTGAGGGGGAGATTGTCGCCCTTCAGCGCATCATGCTCGGCAGCCAGAGCGAGATCCAGGGAAACGCGACCAGGATGGCGAGACGCAGCACGTCGGCCCACATGAACGGCAGCACGCCGCTGAAGACGGTCCCGGTGCTCACCTCGGGCAGCAGCGTCTTGAGGACGAACATGTTCATCCCGACCGGCGGGCTGATCAGGCCGATCTCGACCACGCACACGATGATGATGCCGAACCAGACGGGGTCGAACCCCAGCTGGACGATCACCGGGAAGAACACCGGGATCGTGAGCAGGATCATCGACAGCTCCTCCATCGCCGTGCCGAGCACCACGTAGACCGCGCAGATCGCCGCCACCACCATCGTCGGGCTCAGGTTGAAGCGCGTCACCCAGCCCTTGAGGTCCGCCGGCATCGTCGTGATATTGACGAACTCCGCGAAGATCAGCGCGCCGATCAGGATCATGAACAGCATGGACGTGGTGCGGGCGCTCTCGAGGAGCGACGCGTAGAGCGTCCGCCAGGTGAGCGCGCGCCGCCACAGGGCGAACACCATGGCCCCGAAGGCGCCCATGGCCGCGCCCTCGGTGGCGGTGAAGAAGCCGACGTAGATGCCGCCCATCACGAAGATGAACAGCACCGCCACCGCCCACACGTCCTTGAGAGCGAGCAGGCGCTCGCGCCAAGTCGAGCGTTCGCCCGGCGGGCCCGAAGCCGGATCGCGCCAGGTCATGTACCGGACTGCGCCGCAGAGCAGGAAGGCGCCGAGAATGCCGGGCAGGATCCCGGCGGCAAACAGCTTGCCGATGTTGGTCTCGGTGAAGACGCCGTAGATCACCATGATGGTCGACGGCGGGATCATGATGCCGAGCGTGCCGCCGCCGGCGACGACGCCTGCGGCGAGCCGGTCCGAGTAGCCGAAGCGCTTCATGGACGGGTACGCCACCTTCGCGAAGGTCGCCGCCGTGGCGATCGAGGAGCCGCAGATCCCGCCGAAGCCGGCGGACGCCCACACGGTCGCCATGGCCAGCCCCCCGCGCAGGTGGCCGATGAAGGTGTACGCGGCGCGGAACAGCTCCTGCGACATGCCAGCGCGCGTGACGAAGTTGCCCATCAGGATGAAGAGCGGCACCACCGAGAGCGTGTAGTTGCGCCCCGTCTCGTAGATCTTGGTCTGCACCATGGCGGAGGCCACCAGCCAGTTCCAGTCGCGCATGTAGGCGTAGCCGATAATGCCGACGATGCCCATGCAGTACGCGATGGGGATGCGCAGGAAGGCGAGCGCCATCATCGCGGTGAGGCCGCAGAGCCCCTCGATCACCGGCGGGCTTCACTCATCGACGCTCGACCACTTTGTAGAGGTGAATCAGGCCGGCCAGCCCGATCGAAACTGCCATGAAGTAGACGAAGGGGCCGTAGACGATGCGCAGGACGTCGGTGGCGTCGCGGTAGGCCCAGATCCGGTCGGCCTTGAGCCAGACCTGCCAGGCGAGGAGGAACATGATCGCCCCGGATACCCCCTGCACGAGGCCCTCGAGCGCACGCTGCGCGCGCGGGGGGAGCAGGCGGTCAATGAAATCCATGAGGGCGTGCTCGTCGGTGAACGACACGAGGGGCAGGCCGGCGAAGATCAGCACCAGCAGCATCAGCTCGGTGATCTCGAAGGCGCCCCGGACCGGGCGACTGAAAATGTACCGCGCCACCACGTCCACGAAGGTGAGGAGCATCATGGCGAGGAGAATGACGGAAGCGACGACGCCGAGAAGCGCCTCGACGCGCCGCTCCCATGTGGCCGCGGGAGCGGTCACTGGTTAGCCGCGGGGCCGGTCACTGGCCGGCGGCGACCTTCTTCAGCTCCGCGCGGAACTCGGCGAGGATCTTGGCGGCGTCCACGCCCTTGGCGCTGGCCTTCTGGATCCAGTCGTCGACGATGGGGGCGGAGCGCTTCTGCACTTCGGCGACGAACGCCGGGTTGGCGTTGACGATCTTGACGCCGGACTTCTTCAGCGCCTCCAGGCCCTTCTTGTCGGCCTCGTCCCACGACGCCCCGGCGAGGCGCGCGATGTGCTCGCCGGAGAGCTTCTCGATCGCGGCCTGGTCCTCCTTCGACAGCTTGTTCCACTTGTCCTCGTTCATGAAGAAGCCGAACGACGAGCTGTACATCCCGCCCGGGAACAGCGTCGCCTGCTCGAGCACGGTGTCGAGCTTGAACGAAATGATCGACTCCAGGGGGAAGAACACGCCGTCGGCGACCCCGCCCTTGAGGAGCTCGTAGGACTCGGGCGCCGGCTTCACGAAGGCGGAGGTGCCGAGCGCCTTCGCCACCGCCTCGGCGATGCCGCCGCCGGTGCGGATCTTCAGGCCCTGCACGTCGTTGATGCCGGCCACCGGCCGCTTGGTGAACATCTGGCCGGGGCCGTGCGTGAACACGCCCAGGAGCTTCACGCCCTTGTACTCGCCGATCTTGTCGAAGTACTTCCAGTAGATGCGCGAGTAGGCAACCGAGTTGACGAGCGCGGTGTCGCCGGCGCCCGGCAGCTCCGCCATGAGTGGCAGAATGTGCCGCGCCGGCGTGTAGCTCGCGGTGACGTACGACAGGTCCACGAGGCCGTCCCTGACCGCGTCGAAGGTGCCCGGCGGCGCCGATGGATGCTTGGGCAGCATCTGGAACTTGACGCGGCCGTTGGTGGCCTTCTCGACCTCGGTCGCCCAGCCCTGCAGGACGACGCTGGTCAGATGGTGCTGGGGCGACACCCACGAGGACATCGTGAGCGTGGTCTGGGCGAGCGCGGGCTGGGCGGCGGCGATGATGCCGGCGGCCAGAGCGGCGAGTACGAATCTCCCGATGTTGGGCATGTGCACCTCCTCTGCGCGGATGGGACGATGGGCCGGCGGCGGGTAGTCTATCGTATGCGCGGCGGCCGCGGACGGGCTAAAATAGGCCACCCTATCGAACTCGCGACCAGTGGAGGACGTCATGGCGAAGATCAAGCACATCGCGCTGTCGACCCAGGACCCGGAGAAGACCGCGCGCTTTTATACCGATGTGTTCGGCATGAAGCAGATCGGGCAGGTCGACCATCCCGCCGTGAGCGGCTACTTTCTCACCGACGGCGACCTCAACCTGGCCATCCTCAAGTTCAAGAACGACGCAGTGGCGGGAGTCGAGCGAGGCAAGGACTTCTACGGGATCCACCATATCGGCTTCCAGGTGGAGAGTCTCGAGGCGATCGCCGAGCGGCTGGCAGCCGCCGGCTCCGAGCGCCGTGACGACGTCAACGAGGCGCTCGGCGTGGGACAGTCCAGTCAGCGCCACGGCAACGTCGAGGTGAAGTACAGCGGCCCGGACGGAGTCATGCTCGACGTCTCCGAGACGGGCTGGGTCGGCTCCTCGGACTTCCGGCCATAGGGGGACACACATGACCAATCCATCGGCGGCCTCGCACGTCTACGTCGGCGCGGCGCGGTCCAGCTCAAAGACGCTCGGGGGGATCTTCCGGCGCGCGGACGGCGACGACCGCTGGACGCAGCTGACCAAGGGCCTGCCGGAGGTGACTCACGTCCAGGCGATCACCATCCACCCGACGAACCCGGACGTCGTCTATCTCGGCACCCGGACCGGCCCCTACCGGAGCACGGACCGCGGGGAGCACTGGGAGCGGCTCGGCTTCCCCGATGACGGCACCGAAGTCTGGTCGATCCTCGTGCATCCGGCCAATCCCCGCATCCTGTACGCCGGCACCTCTCCCGTCGGCGTCTTCCGGAGCGACGACGGTGGGGACACCTGGCATCGGCTTCCGAAGGCCGCGCAGCCCGAGCGCGTCAAGATGAAGTCCTTCGTCTGCCGCGTGATGCGCCTCGTGGCGGATCCCACCCGGCCCGAGGAGCTGTACGCGGCGCTCGAAGTCGGCGGCGTCATGCGGAGCCTCGACGGCGGCGAGACGTGGGATGACTGCAGCTCGGACCTGCTCAAGCTCGCCGAGCTGCCGCACCTCAAGAGTACGATCGACAGCGACAGCCATCTCGAAGGCATGCTCGACGGCCACGCGGTGTGCGTGAGCGCCGCGCGGCCCGGCACCGTGTTCCTGGCGGTCCGCATGGGCCTGTTCCAGAGCGCCGACCGCGGCGCGAGCTGGCAGAACATGGACATCGGCCGCTTCTCGCCGCTCACGTACAGCCGTGACATCCTGGTGTCGCCGCACGATCCGCGCGACCTGTACGCCTGCCTGAGCCCCGCGGCGCGAAGCGTGGATGGATCGCTCTATCGCAGCCGGGATGTCGGCGAGACCTGGACGCGCTTCGACCACGGCGTCAAGGCCGGGAGCACCATGATGGCGGTGGCGCTGCACAGGGCCGATCCCAACCAGGTCTACTGCGTCAGCCGCGGCGGCCAGGTCTTCGGCACCCAGGACGGCGGCCGGACGTGGTCCGAGCAGCACCTGCCCGACGGCGTCCAGGACATCTACACGGTCGCCTGTGGTTGACCGTCAAGGGAAAGGAGGCTTCCATGCTCGCGCTCAGGCCCGCTGCCTACATGCTGCTCGCCGGGCTCTTTGCTGGGTGCTCGCTCTACGGTACCGACTATCGCCTCTGGCACAAGGCGAACGCATCGAACACAGAGATGAAGAGCGCCCTGTCCGCGTGCGGCCCGGAGTCGCGTGTGGGATCAGTCGAGGGAAACACCGACCCGCGCACGTACTTCGAAGGGCCGGTGACGCCGGAACAAACCAGCGCGAATCGCCTCTTTCAACGCTGCATGGTAAGTCGAGGGTGGTGGGCGCTCCAGCCTCCGTTGTGATTCAGGCATCGCCCCACTCACGCCGGACCTTCGCGCGGTCGAAGCCGACGGACTCCAGTGAGCGAAGGATCATGCCGAGATGCTTCTTGCTGAGGTCCTTGGAGCCGTGACCCGGCACCGTCACCTTGCACGTGCCGAGCACGAACTGCTTATGGCTTGTCTTGCCCGCAGGAACCTGCGCGAAGTTGTTGCGGATGAGCCACTTCTCCAAGTCCATTCTCGTCATTGCGTCAGCTGACCGGTTGCACGAGGCGCGGCCCTTCGTTTCCGGGCGATGACACCAGCGTCGACACCGGGTACCCCTCCATGAGCTCCGCCGGCAGCGGGCGGAGGCACGGCAGCACCGCCGCCGGGTCGGTCACGTGCGCGTCGGTCCAGCGGACCTCGTCGTCCCGCTTGAGGATCACCGGCATCCGGTTGTGAATCGCGGCCACGAGGTCGTTGGGCGTGGTCGTGATGATGGTGCACGTCTCCGGCGCGTTGGCGACGGTCTCCGCCTTCGCGTTGATGGGGGCCAGCTTGCTGGTCTTCATCCAGACGGGGTGGAAGCCCCACTTGGCCATGACGAGCGGGCGGCCGCCATTGTGGGCGACCACGATCGGCACCGATTGTGACGGGGCGACGTTGTAGCGCGGCGGCAGGTCTTCGAGGCCCGCGTCCTCGACGGTAATGCCGAAGCGGAGGGCCAGCTCGTCGAACGCCGCGGTCTGAGTGTAGCGGCCGCACATGGCACGTATTCTACTCGCCCGGCAGCTCGGCGGCCGTCTCTGCTAGACTCGCGGCCAGCATGATCCGCCGAACTCTCGCGATAGGCACGCTCATTGGATTCCTGAGCGGCTGCGCCGCCGCCAACGACCCCAGCCAATGGCCCGCCCGCTACCACAAGCAGGGCGTGACTTCCCAGCAGCTGACCGATGACGGCGCGGCCTGCCTCGGCGCTTCCCCCAGCCCGTGGACAGGCACCGCGGTCTGGGTCGGCGGTTCCGGCGGCCCCGCCCCGCTGGCCACCCAAAGCCGGATGGTCGACCTGGATCCCTTCGCGGAGTGCATGAAGACGAAGGGCTACACGGTCACGCCGTAAGCCAGTCCGGCCGCGCCGTCGACAATCGCAGAGCACCACCACAGGCCCACGGAGGCACCGATGCCGGAGTATCTCGCGCCGGGCGTGTACGTCGAAGAGATGTCGATCCATCTGAAGCCGATCGAAGGCGTACCGACCAGCACCGCCGGGTTCATCGGCCCCTGTCACAAGGGCCCGATCAAGAGGGCGACCCTCGTCACCAGCCTCGCAGACTTCGAGCGGACGTATGGCAGCGGCCGGAGGCTACGGCTCGATGGCGGCGCCCCCAGGTCGAACTACACGTGGCATGCCGTGCGCGCGTTCTTCAAGGAAGGCGGGCGTCGTCTCTACGTGGCGCGCGTTCCTCGGTGGAAGGCCGGCGACTGCCAGAAGGCGTTGAAGTGCTTCGAGGCCACCGAGGAGATCTCGATCGTCGCGGCGCCCGGGTCGACCTTCGGGCATGAAGACGGCGGAACTGGAACAGCGATCGCCAAGGTCTTGATCGAGCACGCGGAGCGGATGCGGTACCGATTCGCCGTGCTGGACTCAGGGCCCGGGCAGTCGATCGAAGACGTCCGCGCGATGCGGGCGGGACTCACGTCCTCGAAAGCCGCGCTGTATTACCCGTGGGTACGCGTGAAGGACCCGAGGAACGCGCGCGAACTGTCGCTGCCGCCGAGCGGTTTCGTCGCCGGCATCTACGCGCGGGTTGATCTCGCCCGAGGCGCGAGCAAGCCGCCGGCGAACGAGGTGGTCAAGCTGGCCGTCGGGCTCGACCACAAGGTCACCGAGGCTTCGCTGACGGTGCTCAACTCGGAGTCCATCAACTGCATCCGTGCCTTCGCGCCGCGCGACTTCCGGGTCTGGGGCGGGCGGACATTGAGCGCGGACTCCGAATGGAAGTACGTCAACGTCCGCCGCCTCTTCATATATCTCGAGGCCTCGATCGACAAGGGCACGCAGTGGGCGGTCTTCGAGCCGAACGCCGAGCCGCTCTGGGCCAAGATCAGGCGCGCGGTAGAGGACTTCCTGACGAGTGAGTGGCGCTCCGGCAGGCTGCCCGGCAGCAGGCCGGAAGAGGCCTTCTTCGTGAAGTGCGACCGCTCGACCATGACGCAGGCCGACATCGACCAGGGGCGGCTCATCTGCGTCGTCGGCGTGGCGGTGGTGCGACCGTCCGAGTTCGTCATTTTCCGCATCGGGCAATGGACCGCCGATCGACCGCCGTCACACCACAAGCGGCGGCGGCGCTCAGCTCGGCGCGGCGCACGATGAGGGACGTAGGGTTCGCCGGCGCTGGCATCGTCTTTGGTTGGCTGATGAGCAAGGCCTGGAGCGACCCGGGATGCCAGATAGGCATGGTCATCTTCCTGATCACGACCGCTGTTCTGACCCTGGCATTTGCCTTGGCCGTCGTCGGACACGGGAGAGGACCCCAGGGTCCGGACCGCGACGAAGAGGACGATAGAGACCAATAGCCTACAATCAGCGCCGTGGACACCTCAGCGCGGGACTTCCGCCGGTTCGACGAGGGCGACGACTCCGCTTTCTACTCGTTCCCGCGTCGGGTCGTCCACATCGACGACGGCGCCATCGCAGCTCTCACGCGACTCTACACGGCGCTCGTCCCCACAGGCGGGCGCGTGCTCGACCTCATGGGGTCGTGGCGGAGCCACCTTCCTGCGAGCTTCGGCGGCACGGTGATCGGTCTCGGCTTGAACGCGGTGGAGATGGCCGAGAACCCGCAGCTTACCGCCGCCGTCGTCCACGACCTCAACCGCGAGCCCGGCCTGCCGTTCGCGGTTGCGGCCTTCGACGCGGTCATGTGCGCAGTCGCCGTCCAGTACCTCACGCGGCCGCTCGAAGTCTTCCGGGAGATCCGCCGGGTGCTGCGCCCCGGCGCGCCGTTCGTCGTGAGCTTCA
The DNA here is from genome assembly GCA_030647435.1 of Candidatus Rokuibacteriota bacterium. Classification (NCBI taxonomy): domain Bacteria; phylum Candidatus Rokuibacteriota; species Candidatus Rokuibacteriota bacterium. The sequence goes on along the minus strand of JAUSJX010000004.1, from coordinate 3,455 downwards.
GCAATCGGTGCTTCCCCGACAAGGCCGTCGCCCTCTGGCGCGTCACGGACGACCAGGAGCACGTCGAGATCGTCACCGCCTACTTCGCGGACTCGGCGGAACCGGGCCGCGCCTGGGCCGCGGTGGAGACTTTCGAGCACGCGCCGCGGCGGGGCGATCCCCTCTACGCCGTCTGGGCGCGGCGCGCCCCCGGTGATTCCGCCTCACTCTGTTAGAGGCTGGGAAGCGCTTCCCCGTCAATCTCGATGAACAGCGTGGCCGGTTGCGCCGCCGGGCGAGCCACCCAGATCAGCGACGCCACGGAATTGGTCAGCGGATTGACGCCTTGCCACACGCCGCCTACCGGCCGGCAATCGCGCCGGCTCGAGGTCATCTCACGCTTGCATTCGTTGAAGCCGTCTGCGGCGAGGGCGTCGAGGATCTCCCCCGGCGTCCCGATCCAGCCCTGCTCGTGCTCGTTCCATGTCATCTGTCCCTGTTCGCGAAGCTCATTGAGGCTCGTCATGAGTCCACTCATCTCCCGCCTACCCGCGGCTGCTGCCGCTGCCCCGGCCTGCGCCCGCACCAGTCGACAGCTCGACCTTGAGCGTCCGGCCGTCCACGGCCTGGCCATTGAACTGCTTGACCGCGTCGGCGGCCTGCTCGGCCGTCGCCATCTCGACGAAGCCGAATCCGCGCGAGCGACCCGTGTCACGATCCATCACGACTGCGGCGGATTCGACCCCGCCGGCCACCGCGAACATCTCACGCAGGCGGTCGTCCGACGTGGAGAAGGACAAGCCTCCGACATAAATTTTATGCGCCATGGTAAACCTCCAAACAGAACTCCCGCCGGGAATGGCACTCTCTGGGAGGCGGAAGACGGAACCAGAGCCGAGGTCTGGTGAGGAGGGGGGTCCGCGATGAACCAACAGCCGGGCCAGACACCAGCATCATGACACACCTGGATCCCGGCTGTGACCCTACTTTTGCTGAGTTCCCCTGTGGCCGCGCGGCTCAGCTGGTCGGGGGCGGGCCAAACGTCATGACGTATGTGGGCCGCACCTTGAAGAGCACGCGCACTTCGCCCTTGGGATCTCGCAGCGGGTAGGGTGTTGTGTTGATGTAGCGCTGGGCCAGCTCGTTCACATTGTCCGTGGCCTCGCGGCCCTTCGCGGGGTCGGTCTCCTCGATCATCTCCACGACCTTGCCGTTGATCGCCATCCAGTGGTACGGGTTCGCCGGATTGACGCACAGGATAGCCACGTCTGACCGCTCCCGCATGTTCCGGTCTTTGAGACGGCCCTTCTTGGTGTTCACGAGGATGTTGACGCCATCATGGGCCACCCAGATCGGTGTCAGTTGGGGCAGTCCGTTTCGCTTGACCGTGGCCAAGGTTGCAGTAACGTTCTTTTCGAGCAGCCAACGGTAGGACTCGTCGAGTTCGGCGATCGACGATATCTGCCCACGCCGGCCGGTCTCGAATGCGTTCTCATTTCCTGGCATGATGACGTCAGCGGTTTGGATGGCCATGGAAACTCCCTCCTCTGGGTGTGGTGGTATGCCCGTAGCATCGCAACTGGCAAGCCCGTCGATCCATCACTGAATCACCTCGTCCGCCCGCCCCAGCAACGACTGCGGAATCGTCAACCCGAGCGCCTTGGCGGTCTTCAGTAGGGTCGAGGACTGGCGCAAAGCTCCGTAGGCTCCCCTTGGCTGTATCCGCCGTTTCCAGCTTCGTGCCCGTGTAGGGTTGCCGTAAGCCGTTTCCAGCCCCCGCCACCGCAAACCCGGCGTGCCGATTTCCGGCACCGGGCTTTCCTGGGTGCTTCGCGTCATGGGTTATGGGACCTATCGACTGGGAGCACTTTCAGACCCGGCTCAGGTACCGCACTCGGTAGTCTGCAAACAACCCGAGCGAGTCATAGAGCCCCGCCGTACTCCACCTCTTCCAGCCGAAGCCCCGACGATTCCTCGCCCGCATCAAGTGGCGCCGGACCTTCTTCTCGACCCATTGCCTCACAAAGGCAAAGCACCGGCTCGCGTGCCCGATCCGGAAGTAGTGGACCCAGCCCCGCAGCTTCGGGTTGATCTCGACGATCAACACCTCCACCCGCTGGGACCGGAAGCCCCGGAACACCGCCTTGAGCGCTTGCAGCAACGCCGTGCGCTTCTTCTGCTTCGGCGTATACTGCGGCCGCCAGCGCCCCCGCAACGAGCGGACACGCCGGAAGTCAAAGCCCAAGAACCCGAAGCTCTCCCCCCGCGTCAGGTCCACGATCCGGCTCTTCTCCTCGTTCAGCTGCACATCGAGTGTCGCCAACTCCTCCCGCAGCCGCCGGTTTACCGCCTCTATCAGCCAGTCCTGCCGACGATCATTGTGCACGAGGATCACCAGGTCATCAGCATAGCGCGCGTACTCCACGTACGTGTGCGTGCCGTTGGCCGTGACCGCCTTGGCCCGCTCCAGCATCGCATCGACCTCCGTGAGATAGATGTTGCTGAGGAGGGGGGAGAGCACGCCGCCCTGAGGAACCCCGCGCGTCCCAGCGGCTTTCAGCATCAGCTTCACCAAGTGCAAGATGTCTCGGTCGTTCACCCGGCGGGCCACCTTGGCGAGCAGCAGGTCGTGCCGCACGCTGTCGAAGTACGCCGCGAGATCAACGTCAATCACCCGCGTCTTGTGCCGCACGATGGCCTCGGCCACTCGGTCCACCGCCTGCTGGGCTGTCCGCTTCGGTCGATATCCGTACGACCCCTCGTGAAAGTCGGCTTCGAAGATCGGCTCCACGATGAGTGTGAGCGCCCCTTGCACCACGCGGTCCCGAATCGCCGGAATCCCCAGGACGCGGACCTTGCCGCCCTCTTTCGGAATTGCGACGCGCCGGTTCCGTAGTGGCCGATAGGTGCGTGAGACCAGCTCGTCCCGCAGCTGCGCCAGAAACCCTTCCACCCCGGCTGCCTCGATGGCCTCGAACGTCACGCCGTCGATACCCGGCGCGCCGTCATCCTGCTTGGCCCGCGCATACGCCGCGTGGAGTGTCTCCAGCTTGGCCACATGAACGTACAGGCCCCAGAACCGCCAGTCCTTCTCGGCCTTCGCCTTGACGTAGAGCCTCCGCTGCAGGTCTTGCAGGCTGATGGGCGCTGTTGTCATACCGCCCCTGCCTCCCGTGTGGGCGGAGACACTGCACACCAGTAGGGCCCCTTTGCTCCACGGGCATTACCCCGCTTCCTCGCTACTGCGGACCCCTCCGTCACCCTCTCGCCGTCCGCCCACTTCCCAGGAACACTGGTTATAGCTTGGACATGGCTCCGCCGCTTTCGCGGTGGGACGAGGAGGGCTTCTCCAGTCGCTCGACGTGTCCTGGTCACCGTGCCGTCGCTCTCACCCCGCCGGAGTGTCCCGCCGCGTCAGCCAGATGCGACGGACCATGCTGCCTTCGCCTCTCAACCGTGAGGCTCGGCCTCCGGGG
>JAUSJX010000003.1 GCA_030647435.1 Candidatus Rokuibacteriota bacterium | reverse complement strand
GGCCAGTCGTGACACCCGACCTCGCGCCACGCCACTTCGGGCGCCCTTGCGACCCTGAAACCGCCTCGGTGGGGCCCCGGAAGGCCGCGAAATATTGGCGGGACACCCCAACCTCGGGAGTTTCGCGACAGAAACTAGCTAGGCCTCCCCCTTCCTTGACACCTCGCGACGGCGGCGCCTATCATCCGCTGCCCGTACCCCAACCATGAACCGCTCTCTCTTGCCCGGAGCCCTGGTCGCACTCCTCGTGGCCATCGCGGCCGGGGGGGGATGGGTGTTGCACGGCGTCTTCCCGACGGCCGGTGAGCGCTCCGGAGCCTCGCCGCGGCCGGCCCCGGGCGCGACCTCGGCCGAGAGCCTGCAAGCGGGTTTCGTCGGCATCGCCGAGCACGTGCGCCCCGCGGTGGTCAACCTCGGCACCATCCAGAAGGCCCGCTCGCGTCGCGCGCCCGGTCCGCAGTCGGGCCGGGACGATCCCTTCTTCCAGGATTTCTTCAAGCAGTTCTTCGGCCCCGAGGGGCCGAGCGGCTCGGAGTTCCGCCGTCCCGGCCTGGGCTCAGGCGTGATCTTCGACAAGCGCGGCCTCGTTCTCACCAACTTCCACGTCGTCAAGGGCGCCGACGAGATCACGGTGAAGCTGTCCGACAAGCGCGAGTACCGCGGGCAGATCCTGGGCACCGATTCCAAGACGGACCTGGCGGTGATCCGCTTCCAGCCCGACCACGAGCTGACGGTCGCGACCCTCGGGAATTCGGAAGCGCTCCGCGTCGGGGAATGGGCGATCGCCATCGGCAACCCCTTCGGTCTCGATCAGACGGTCACGGTGGGCGTGATCAGCGCCACCGGACGCTCGGACGTGGGGGTCGCCACGTACGAGAACTTCATCCAGACGGACGCCTCCATCAACCCGGGCAACTCCGGCGGGCCGCTCTTGAACCTCAAGGGCGAGGTCATCGGCATCAACACGGCGATCTTCTCCCAGAGCGGCGGGTCCATCGGCATCGGCTTCGCCATCCCGATCAACATGGTCAAGCGGGTGGTGGACCAGCTCGTGGACAAGGGCAAGGTGGTGCGGGGGTGGCTCGGCGTGTCGCTCCAGCCGCTGTCGACCGAGCTGGCCGACTCCCTGGGCGTCACAGGGAAGCAGGGCGCCGTCGTGGCTTCCACCATGCCGGGCGGGCCAGCGGCGGCGGCGGGACTCCTGCAGAACGACGTCATCCTCGCCTACGACAAGACGCCGGTCGAGGACTACCACCACTTCCAGCGGTTGACAGCGGAGACCCGGGCCGGAACCAAGGTCGTCCTGCAGATCCTGCGCAAGAAGCGGAAGATCGAGCTGCCCGTGACGGTCGCGGAGGCGCCCGACGACGGCCCCCGGCGTCCGGCCGGCGCCTCCCCGAAGAGCTAGGCCCCCGGCCCTACGCCCAAGACCCTACGCCCAAGACTCTACGCCCAAGACTCTACGCAACGAAGGGCGGGATGGGCGGGATGTCCACCTGCTGGGTCTTGACCTCGCGGACACCACGGACGGAGCGCGCCACCTCGACCGCTTCATCCATCGCCGCCGTGCCCTCGAGCGTGACGAGCCCGCTCCGGGCCTCGACCGTGATGCGATACTTGCGCGTCTGGGGATTGGTGGCCAGCGCCACCTGGACCTGCGAGGCCAGGGACCGGTCGGCGACGAGCTGCTGCCCCGCGGGGGTCGTCTGGAGCTCCGGCCGCTGGAGCGCCCCGGCGACGAGCTCCACGGCGGCGTCGATCGACAGCTTCTCCATGTTGAGCACGATGTCGTAGAGCGAAGGATCGCGCAGATCCACCTCGTACAGATAGCGCATGCGGCCGAGCTTCTCGCTGTCGTCCCGGCGCGCCATGTCCTGCACGGTGCGCGGGTTGGTCTGCTCGCCCATCTGCCCGGAGAGCTTCTTGGCGAGGCGCTTGACCCGCAGGTCGAATGGCGCCATCACCCGCAGGCGCACCACGTGGGGGATGCCCCGCAGGAGCCACTGGCCGGCGCGGCCCATGAGCACCACGCGGTCCTTCTCGGCGAACTCGAAGAGCGCCGTCTGCAGCACCGTGATGTAGCGCCGGGTCTCGGCGTCGAAGCGCTCGAAGAGCGAGGGTTTGGACTCGTCGAGGTTCGAGAGCTTTTCCTCCTGGACACCGTAACGCAGCGCGGCGTCCGAGATGAGCTCCTGGTCCACGTAGTGCAGGCCCAGCCGCTCGGCCACCTTCTGGCCGATCTCGGGGCCACCCGCGCCGATCTCATGGGAGACGGTGACGATGCTCATAGGGGGTCACTCCTTCCGGTATTTGTTCCGGAGCGCGGCGGGCGCGATGGCGATGCGCTTGCCGCTGACGTCGTCCAGGACGTAGACCTCGTCGGCCAGGGTGCCGCTGGCGAAGACCTCGAAGACCTCCAGCACCTCTTCCAGGGTCGTGCCCGCGGGCCGCCCTGCCATCATCGCTTCCACGGCCTCGCGCTTGAGTCGCATGGGAGTGGGCCACTCAGTACCAGGAAAGTCCCCCGAACGCAAGCGCCCCGGAGCGGAGACGCTCGGGCCGGAGCAGGGTCTCAGCGGGACCCAGGGGGAGCCTTGGGGACAGCCTCGGTCTGGGATCTGTCCCGCGCGAGCGCCGCTGACTCGCGCACAAGCAAGTCGGCCTCGCCGGGGCGCCCTTCGCGACGAAGCTCGTCGGCGCGCTTGACGAGAGCCGTCGAGAGGGCGGCCCGAGCGACCGGGCGGTCGGGCCGCTGAGCCAGAACGTGGCGGAGCAGGGGAAGCGCCTCCGCGAACTTGCCCTGGACGACATAGAGCAACCCCAGGTTGAAGGCCCCGCCGATACGGTCGGGTGCGAGCCGCATGGCTTCCCGGAACTGTGCGGCGGCCTCGTCATATCGGCCGCGCCGGATGAGGACCGCGCCCAGGTTATTGCGCGGCCCCGCGCTCTCCGGTCGCGCCGTCACCGCTGCGCGGAAGGCCGTCTCCGCTTCGGCGAGACGATCCTGTTCGAGCAGCAGGTTGCCCAAATTGCTCTGGCAGACCATGCATGCCGGGTCCACGCCCGCAGCCCAGCGCCAGAGGGTCTCGGAGTCGTGCCACACCCGGCTCTGCCGCCAGGCCCCCGCCCCCAGCGTCGCCACCATGAGCACCATCGCCCCGAGCACCACTCCCTCGAGCCACGGCCGCAGCACGCCCCGCGCCCCCGCCCGGATGACCCACACGACTGCCGCGCCCGCCAGCACCGCAAAGCCCAGCCCCGAGAGATAGCTGTACCGGTCGTGGGCCAGCTGATACCCCGCGTGCACCGCCCCGCTCACCGGCAGCACCAGGAGCGCCGAATACACCCACGCCGCGAGCCCCCCCGGCCACCGCCGCCTCAGCAGGAGCAGCGCGGTCGTGATCACCGGCACCGCCACCATCGGCAGCAGGAACCGCCACGCCAGCGGCTCGACCCGCGCCGGCAGCTCGTACATCGGCGACAGGTCGACCGGCCACAGAAACTTCCACGGGTAGAACATCAGGCTATACAGCGTCATCACCGCGCGCGCCCCGACGCCGTACTCCGCGTAGCCCGTCACCGTCGCCCCCTGCCGCACCGCCACCAGCGCCACCACCGCCCCCACCCCGGCCAGCACGAAGTAGCCGATCTTCTCCCGCAGGAGCACCGTGACGCCCACCCCGCGCCGCTGGAGTGGATAGACATCCAGCACCAGCAGCGCCACCGGCAGCATCATGGTCGAGGCCTTGGACGAGAGCGCGGCGGCGAAGAGCCCCAGCGACACCGCGCGCCACCGCGAGTCAAGCCGCCCGCCTGCCCCCCGCTCGACTGCTTTGAGATAGCCCAGCACCGCCAGCAGGAAGAAGAACCCGCTCAGCACGTCGCGCCGCTCCGTCACCCAGGCCACCGACTCGACCCGCAGCGGGTGCACCGCGAACACTGCCGCCGCCGCCGCCGCGCCCCACGCCACCGCTCCCTGCGCCCGTTCCCCCCCCGCCCCCGCCGCCAGCAGCCGCCGCGCCACGGCGTAGAACACCACCGCGTTGGCCGCGTGTAACAACACATTGCCCAGGTGATAGCCCCACGGCGCCATCCCCCCGATCACGTAGTTCGCCCCGAGCGTCAGCCACGTGAGCGGGATCCAGTGCCCCATCAGCGTCGTCGTGAACATCCAGCGGAGGTTGCTCCAGCCGAGGCCCCGGAAGTTCGGGTTCCGGAGGAAATTGCCGCCGTCGTCCCAGTCGAGGAACTGTCCGCTGAGACCCGGAAGAAAGGCGACGAACGCGACCGTGAACACGAGGACGGGAAGGACGAGCGGTCGACCCGCGATTCGCTCCGTGTTCACCGGCCGGACCGGCCGGTGTCCGACCCGACGGCCGGCTCTCGCGCGCTCGTCGGCCCGGGCGCGCCGGGGTCGTGCGCCAGAAGATCCGTCGCCTCCCTCAGCAGCCCGGCTGCCTCCCGCCGGTCCCCCGTCGCCTCAAGCTCGGCGGCCCGCTTTCGAAGCGCCAGCACCAAGTCCTTGCGCACGAGCGGGAAGCGGGGGTCGAGCGCGAGCGCCCGCCGCAGGAGCGGAATTGCATCCGCGTAGCGTCCCTGGTCGACGTGAAGCAATCCCAACCGACGCCGCTCCGTCACCCAGGCCACCGACTCGACCCGCAGCGGGTGCACCGCGAAGAGCAGCGCCGCACAGACGGCGCCCCCCAGGATCGCGGGGGCCGGCGCAGCCGCACCCCAGGCCGCGGCCAGCAGGCGCCTCGCGATGACGCATAGCACCGCGGCGTTGGCGGCATGCAACAGGAGATTGCCGAGGTGGTACCCCCAGGGGTCGAGCCCACCGAGTGCGTAGTTCACTCCCAGGCTGAGCCAGGTGAGCGGGATCCAGTGTCCGAGAAGCGTTGTGGTCGCCATCCACCGAAGTTGGGTCCAGCCCAGACCCCGAAAACCGGGGTTCGTGAGGAAGTTGATGTTGTCGTCCCAATTGAGGAACTGGCCGCCGAGCGTAGGTAGGAAGGGAAGAAACGCGAGAGCTGAAACGAGGAGGGCGGCGCCCCAGGCAGCGCCATTCACCACGGGCTGGCCCGGGTGCTTTGCCGGCTAGCGCCGGCCAAGGAGGCGGGCCATTTCCTTGGGATCGAAGCAGTGCTCGATGGCGTCGTCGGCGCTGATCCATCCCTTCTCGACGAGGCCCTTGAGCGAGTTCTCCATCGTCAGCATGCCGGAGGAGGCGCCCGTCTGGAGCAGCGACTGGATCTGGAAGGTCTTGCCCTCGCGAATCAGGTTGCGGATCGCAGGGCTGACCATGAGCATCTCCATGGCCAGCGCGATACCATCGCCGTCCCTGCGCGGGATGAGCTGCTGGGTCACGACGGCGTGGAGCACGTTGGCGAGCTGGACGCGCGCCTGCTGCTGCTGGTGGGGCGGGAAGACGTCCACGATGCGGTCGATACCCTGGGCCGGCGTCTTCGTGTGCAGCGTGGCAAAGACGAGATGGCCCGTCTCCGCCGCCGTCAGCGCCGACTCGATCGTGGGCACGTCGCGCATCTCGCCGACCAGGATCACGTCGGGGTCCTCCCGGAGGGAGGCGCGGAGCGCGCTGGCGAACGAGAGCGTGTCGATGCCGACTTCCCGCTGCACGACGATGCTCGACTTGTGCTGGAAGAGGTACTCGACCGGGTCCTCGAGCGTGACGATGTGGAGCTGTCGCTCCTGGTTCATGCGGTCGAGGAGCGAGGCCAAGGTCGTCGACTTTCCCTGACCCGTGGCGCCCGTCACCAGGACGAGCCCGCGCTTCAGCTTGAGCAGATCCAGCACCCCGGGAGGAAGCCCGAGCTGCTCCACCGCCGGAATCAGGTAGGGGATGCGCCGGAACGCGACGGCGACGCTCGCGCGCTGCCTGAAGACGTTGATGCGGAAGCGGGCGAGCCCCGCGATACCGTAGGAGAAGTCGCAGTCGAGCCGCTCGCTGAAGGTCTTCTTCTGCTCCTCCGACATG
>JAUSJX010000002.1 GCA_030647435.1 Candidatus Rokuibacteriota bacterium | reverse complement strand
GCAACCGCTCAGCCCAGCGCCCGCTCCTCGTCGACGCACAGCAGCCGCACCCGGCCTTGCGCGACCAACTGCTCCTTCTCGTCGCGGATCCACGCCTCCCACACCTGGCTCGTGCGACCGCGGGTGACCGGGCGCGCGTTGGCGTGGAGCCTGCCCGAGCGGACCGCGCGGATAAATGATGTGTTGTTCTCGAGGCCGACCACCCGCTGGCCGCGCGGCATGGCCACCAGCGCCGCACCGATCGAGGCGAGCGTCTCGATCACGCCCGAGTGCACACCGCCGTGGACGATGCCGTAGCCCTGGTGATGCTTCTCGCCGACTTCCAGCGCGCAGGTGACCTCGTCGGGCGTCGCGGTGAGGATGACGATGCCCATCTCCTTCACCCAGCCGGGGAACGCGTTGAGCACCGCCACGATGTCCTCCGCCATGGATCCCTCGCGATCGTTGATGCTGGTGAGCCACCGGTGCGCTGTCCTGCCCGCAGGCGGTGTCCAGCGCCTCTCCCCGCACTCACGGGAGCTTGACCAGAGCGGGCGGAACCGGGAGCCCCGCCACCGCCACGCGGAGCTGGAAGATGCTCCCGGCGTCCGGGTTGCCCGCACCCTCCGCGCCGGTCACGACGTACAGATCCCTGAGATCGTCGCCCCCGAAGCAGACGCTCGTCACCATCGGCAGCGGGCAGCGGATGCGCTCGCGCTCGCGGCCATCTGGCTCGAACACGACGACGGCGCCGCCCCGCGCTGCCGCGACCCAGACGGCTCCGTCCTCGGAGACAGCGAGCCCGTCGGGGATGCCCTCGTCCACGCGCGCCAACGTCCGTCGCGGGCCGACGCTGCCGTCCGGGCGCACGTCGTACACGCCGACGATGTTCGCGCGGCTGTCGGAGTGATACAGGCGCGCGCCGTCGGGCGAGAAGCCGAGCCCGTTGCTGAGCAGGATATTGTCCGCGATGCGTCGGGAGGATCCGTCCGTGTCGATGACGTGGAGCCACCCGGGCTTCGGGCTCCGTTGCTGCGCAGGGTCGAAGGGGCTCGAGCAGAGTGAGCCGACGTAGATGCGGCCACGGGTGTCCGTGGTGAGGTCGTTGAAGCCGACGATACCCAGCTGCTCGTCGCGGTCGAGCAGCACCAATGTATCCCGGGTCGCCGGCCCTTTGTAGGCGACGTTGCGTCCGGAGACGATGAGCCCGCCGTCCTTGTGGAGCGCGATGCCCCCGATGCCACGGCGATGCTCCACGACGGTCTCGACCCGTCCCGATCGGTCGAGGCAGTAGACCCCTCCGTTCGGGACGTCGCTGAAGATGAGGCCGCGCCTCGGATCCCAGACGGGGCCCTCGATCAGCCCGTACCCGCTCGCTAGCTTATCCACCTGCTGGCTCCTTCCCGGCGTCTACAAGCCAATGGGTCGTGCAGACACAAGACGAGGCGTCATGTTCAGATCCACACGCCACCCCTGACCGTGGCTCACGCTGTACGTCGCCGGTATTGACGGTGCTTGCCGGCTCGACAATTCATCTCTCGGCCAGCTCGAGCCTTTCTTACCGTGCCCCCGTGGCCTCTCGGATGGCCCGCCAGACCCGCTCGGGGGTCATGGGCATGTCGAGGTGCCGGACACCCAGGGGGGCCAGCGCATCGTTCACGGCGTTCAGGAGGGCGGGCAGAGCGCCGACGGTACCCGCCTCGCCGACGCCCTTGGCGCCCAGGGGATTCACCTTGGTCGGCACCTCATGGGAGTCCACGTCGAAGAAGGGAACATCGTCGGCCCGGGGCATCGCGTAGTCCATGAAGGATCCGGCCAGGAGCTGGCCCGTGGTCGGCTCATAGGTCAGCTCCTCGAACAGCCCCTGGCCGAGGCCCTGGACCACGCCCCCGTGGATCTGGCCCTCGACCAGCATGGGGTTCACCATGTTGCCGACATCGTCCACCACCGTGTGCCGGACGATCCGGACTGCACCCGTCTCCTCGTCGATCTCCACCTCGCAGACCTGGCAGCCGTTGGGGAAGGTGACGGCGGGCGGGGTGAAGGCCGAAGTCTCGGTGAAGCCGGGCTCCATCCCGGACGGGAGCTGGCGGGGTTGGTAGGCGGTGCGGGCCACGCTGGCCAGCGTCACGCCGCGATCGGTCCCGGTCACGCTGAAGTGACCGTCGCGGAAGACGATGTCTTCGGGCGCGGCCTCCAGCATGCGGGCGGCGATGCGCCGGCCGCGGTCGATGATCTTGTCGGTGGCACCGAGTACGGCCGAGCCCCCGACGGTGAGGGCACCAGACCCTCCGTTGCCCCGGCCCGCGTCGAGGGAGTCGCTGTCGCCCCACAGGACTTGGATACGCGCGGGCTCGACACCCAGCCGCTCGCTGACGATCTGGGCAAAGGCCGTTTCGTTGCCCTGGCCCATCGAGGTTGAACCCGAGAACACCAGGACCGAGCCGTCTGGGTTGACGCGTACCTCGGCCGTGTCGGGGTTGACGGCCGTGTAGGGGCCGCCGGCCACTTCAATGGGGTTGGCGATGCCGATCCCCAGGAGCTTCCCGCGAGAGCGGACGGCGGCGCGACGCTGGGCAAAGCCCTTGTAGTCGGCCTGCTCGAGGGCCATGTCCAGAATCCGACCGAAGTCCCCGCAGTCGTAGGTGAAGACCAGCCCCGTCTTGAACGGCATGGCGGACGAGGGGATGAGGTTCCGGCGGCGCAGCTCGATGCGGTCGATCTTGAGCTCGCGCGCGGCCACGTCGATGACGCGCTCGATGGCGTAGGTGGCCTCGGGCCGTCCGGCCCCCCGGTAGGGGCCAGTGGGCGTCATGTTCGTGAAGACGCCCGTGGTCTGCACATGGATCGCGGGCGTGGTATACACACCGGCCACGCCGCCCACATTGTTGGTGCCCGGGCCGGCACTGCGCGGCGTGAGGTAGGCGCCGATGTTGAGGGTGATGGCCACGCGGAGAGCCAGGAACTTCCCACCCTTGTCGAGAGCCAGCTCGGCGGTGGAGACGTTGTCGCGGCCGTGCTCGTCGGTGACGAAACCCTCCCGCCGGTCCGATGTCCACTTCACCGGCCGTCCCAGACGCTTGGCCGCCCACAGGAGCATGGCCATCTCGGGGTACATGCCGCTCTTCATCCCGAAGCTGCCGCCGACCTCGTTCGTGACCACGCGCATGTTGCTGAGGGGCACCCGGAAGATCTGCTCTGCCAGGATGGAGCGGAGGCCGTGGGGCCCTTGGATGCCGGTGTAGAGGGTGTAACGGTTGGTGCGGCGATCGTAGTCGCCGACCGCGCCGCGCGGCTCGATGGCGGCCGCGGCCACGCGGGTGACCGTGAAGTCCACCCGGGTCACGTGGTGGGCGGTCTCGAAAGCCTTGGCCACGGCCTCCTTCCGGCCCGCCTCCCAGACGAAGGCCACGTTGTCGGGAACCTCGTCCCAGACGGCCGGGGCATCGGGACGGGTGGCGGCCGTCGTGGCACCCACGACGGGCAAGGGCTCATAGTCGACGACCACGAGCTCGGCGGCGTCCACCGCTGCCTCGGGGGTCTCCGCGACCACCAGGGCAACCGGATCACCGACGTGACGCACGCGACCCGGAGCCAGCGCGGGGCGCGGGGTCTTGAACGCTGGGGATCCGTCACGGCGCTTGCGGTTGCCGTCGCTGGGCAGATTGCCGAGCCCGTCGGCGGCGAGGTCGGCTCCGGTGAGGACGGCGTGGACGCCCTGCCCCGCACTGGCGGCCGCGGTGTCCACCGACCTGATGCGGGCGTGCGCGTGCGGCGAGCGCACGACCACGGCGTAGAGCTGCCGCGGGAGGTTCACATCGTCCGAATAGCGTCCGAGTCCCTGGATCAGGCGAGGATCCTCGACACGGGGAACAGACTGACCGACTCCGAATTTTTCGACCACCAGTGCTTGGCTCATGACGGAGCGGAAGTATACGCCATGGCGAGACGGGCGACAGCTGCGCCCTGACGAACGCCGGCGACGTCGGGACTCGAAGGGCCCCGGCCCAGCGCGTCCCTACTCAGCTCCGTTGGCAGGTGCTCGCAGACGGGGGCAACTCCTGATCGAACGGTGGCAGGCACGGTGGTCCAAAATGCGCTTGGTTCTTACGATTGGACCCGACCCGGCCTGGGGCCCGGCGGCCGGGTGGCTGGCGCTGAGAGAGCCACGCGTAGCGCATCAGTGATCCCCCAGCCGGGCCAGTCATCAGCGGCGATCTTGCGCCGGCAACCGTGGGGCAGTCAAGACGCGTCCTGCAGGGGCAGAGTCCAACGCCGAGACTGGGACGGATTACTGATGGGAGGGGGCGGCAGCGCGCAGGTCGGCCGAAGGCGGGGCCGGCCCCGGAGAGTCCGCCGGGTGGAGCAGGACCAGGTGCGCAAGTATCTTGCCCACCACGGCCGGGTCCTCCACCGTGGCGATGAGCCGCAGCCGGCCGCCACATTGCGGGCAGGCGAGAACATCGAGATCGAACACGCGGCGCATCAGGGCGGCCCAGGTCCACGCGCCCGGCGTGCCGGCGGCGCGGGGGCGGGCGTCACCCTCGTGCGCCGTCGGGGCGGGCGCCGGGCGGCCAAAGCGGACGACTTGCGAGCGGCGGCGAGCACGCGGGGCAAGAACACCATGGTACAAGACCAAGTTGACGGCGGGCCGGGGGATGAGGGCCGCGAGCTTCTCCATGAACTCGAGGGGTTCGAACAACAGATGGGACGTGCCATCGCGCCACACCGTCTTGAGTCCGACGAGGACGCGTCCGTCGGCGCGGAGGCGCACGCGGTCCTGGGCGAGCGGAGGGCGGAGGAGGTAACGGGCGACGAGCTCCTCCCTCGACTTGTGCTTCGGCCGGAAGACGCAGTGCTTGATAAGATGAGGACGGCCGTTCTAGGCGCGATGGAAAAGGCACTGAGCCGACACCGGCGGCCACGGATACGACAACGAACTGCTCGGGCGGGCGAAGGCCGTCCCGTCCTTCCGAACGGAGGAGACCGTGCCGGAGATCACCGAAGGGGCCGCGCTCTGGGAGCCGTCGCCGGAGCGGCGGGAGCAGAGTCAGATGGCGGGCTACATGCGGTGGCTCGCCG
>JAUSJX010000001.1 GCA_030647435.1 Candidatus Rokuibacteriota bacterium | reverse complement strand
GTCTTGCAGGCTGATGGGCGCGGTTGTCATGCCGCCCCTGCCGCCCGTGTTGGCGGAGACACTGCACACCAGTAGGGCCCCTTCGCTCCACGGGCATTACCCCGCTTCGTCGCTACTACGGACCCCTCCGTCACCCTCTCGCCGTCCGCCCACTTCCCAGGGTCACTGGTTATAGCTTGGACATGGCTCCGCCGCTTTCGCAGTGGGGCGAGGAAGGCTTCTCCAGTCGCTCGACGTGTCCTGGTCACCGTGCCGTCGCTCTCACCCCGCCGGAGTGTTCCGCCGCATCAGCCAGGTGCGACGTGCCATGCTGCCTTCGCCTCTCAACCGTGAGGCTCGGCCTCCGGATCTTTGGTATGTCGGGGCCACCTGTGCGTTCACTTCCGTTACGGCCCGGGGACTCACTCACCATCCTTCCGATGGCTTGGTCGGTGGGCTTCAGAGTCTTGGTTTCCCGCCACCCTGCCACCCAAGTTACGGGGCTCTGGCTCTTACCCCGGCGGGGCTGTCTCCCGCTGAACACGTCAGCTTTCTCTGGACGCACGGTTGATCATCAGCTCGAACTTGGTCGGCTGCTCCACGGGCAGGTCGGCGGGCTTGGAGCCCTTGAGGATCTTGTCCACGTAGTAGGCGGCCCGCCTGTGCATGCCCGCGTAGCTCGGCCCAAAGGACATCAAACCTCCCGCCTCGACCAACTCCCGGTACGCATACACCCCGGGTAGGCGGTGTTTGGCCTCGAATTCCACGATGCGCGCGCGGTTGTGTAAGAAGAGACGATCTGCCAACACGAGGAGTGCGCCTGACCGCTCTCTGAGAATGGCCGCGAACGCGGCTTGGAATTCTTCCGAGACTCGTACCCCAAGGAGCTGCACCTTGATTCCCAACACCTGAGCGGCAGCCCGCGTCTCCTTCAAGGAACCGACATGAAACGGATTGTCCGGGTTCCACAGCACAGCGATGTGCGAGAGCTTGGGCACCACTTCCCTGAGCAGCTCCAACCGTTTCCCTTCCAGTTCCGGTGCGATCGAGGTCAATCCGGTGCTGTTTCCACCGGGCCGCGCGAGGCTCGCGACGAGGCCCACGCCGATGGGGTCGCCGACGGCCACCATGACCAGAGGGATCGACGTTGTCGCCTTCTTGACGGCGAGCGAGGCGGGCGTGCCGGCGGTAACGATCACGTCCACCTTCACGGCGATCAGCTCGGCGATGAGGGCAGGAAAGCGCTCATACTTTCCTTCCGCCCATCGATACTCGATCAGGATGTTCCGGCCCTCGACGTAGCCGAGCTCGCGCAGCCCTTCGCGGAACGGCCCGACGAGATTGGCCTCAAGGGCAGCGGTGGAGTTCCCGAGGAAACCTATCCGGGGTACCTTCGCCGCCTGCTGCGCCTCAGCGGCCAGCGGCGCGGCGAGAAGGCCGCCAGCGATCACCCCGATGAACGTGCGCCGCTCCATCACTGGGTCCTCCCGCAGGCGGTCTGCGAGTCTGGGATGTGCTCCGCGACTGCCTGATAAGAATGGTGGGCGGAGCAGGGCTCGAACCTGCGACCCCGGCCTTGTAAGGGTCACGCCCCGGCCTGTGCTGGCGCGTACTTGCGCGCCTGCTGCCACGGCTCGCTGCCACTGACGGCCTCCGCGGCGGCCCGGAGCGTCGCGTCCGTGACCGCCGCGTACCGTCGCATCATCCGCTCCGTCTTCCAGCCGCCGAGGGCCATCACGATCGGCGCCGTGAAGCCGCGGTTGAGCGCCATGGTGGCCCCGTGGTGGCGCAGATCGTGGAAGTGGAAGTCCTGCAGGCCCGAGGCTCTGGCCGCCTTGCGGAACACCTTGCCGATCCGGTCCCGCCGGTACGGGCGTCCCTCCGGGCCCGGGAAGGCCCACGCGCTCTCATGGCCGGCGAGCTGGAGGGCCAGGAGCTTCCGCGCCGCCTCGCTCAGCATCACCGGGCGCGCGCCGGCCTTCGCGCGCGGGAGCAGGATCACGCCTTGCTCGAGGTGGACGTCGGCGCGCTGGAGAAGGCGGATCTCCGAGAGCCGCATGAGCGTGAGCGCCGCCAGCGTCGCGATCTCGCGGAAAGGGGAGGCCAGCGTCGCCAGCACCGTGAGCTCCTCGTCGGGCCGGAGCCAGCGGACCCGCGTCTCGTCCTCCGGGAAGAACGCGCCCTCGGGGAACCGATGCCCGGGCAGCGCCTTCTTGAGCGCCGCGCGTAGCGTGCGAAGGTCCCGGTTGATCGTGCTGGGCTTCGCCCGTGGCACCAGGCGCTCCTGGGGCTCGCCGGCGATCGTCTCCACGATCGTCTTGCCCTCCTGGGCGCGCGCGAGCCGGAAGGCGAAGATGTCGCGATCACCGAGGGCGCTAACCGGCTTCGCCAGCAGCTCGGGGCAAAGACGCGTGATCGCCGCGACGGTCGACTCCGCCCGCACCGTCGTCTCCTCGCCCTTGCCGCGGGCCGTGAGGTCGGCCACGTAGAACTCGAGGAGCTGGCGCAACGTCGCCGGCTGGGCGCCGTCCTGCTCGACCTGGGCGGCGCTGGCCTTCAGCTCGCCGAGCATCTCGGCCTCCGCATCCCGGGCCTCCTCGCGCGTCGCCCGAAAGGCGGCCCTTCGGATCCCGCGATACGCCACGCGGGCCTGCCAGGTCCATCTGCCGTGATTCCGGATTCGCTTGACGGCCATCACGCGCCTCCCTGCTCCGGTCGCCGCCCGATCCTCGGCCCCCGCACCGGGTTGACGGGGCTCGCCGCTCCTGCCTCGAGCCGGAGGCCGTCAATCCACCGTCGCGGCCGCCACGCCTGCGCCGTCTCCAGGAGGCGGCCGACCTCGATCGAGAGCGCATAGGCTTCGTCCTTGAGCACGCGGGCCTCGGCATGGAAGGCGTCGCGGCGGCGGGGCGTGTGCGGGTCCGCGCCCGGCCCTCGCAAGCGCTGGACGCCGATCACCAGCCCACTGATCCGGCCGGGCAAGCCCTCCAGCCGTACCGCGACGGCCGCCAGGTGTTCGACCAGGTCCGCCGACTTGACCGTCATCGCCCGGCCTGATCGTCCGGCGGCACGTCGCCGCCAGGGTGCTCGGGCTGCCATAGGCGGTTGAGGTTCTTGATTTCGGTTTGCCTGGCTTTTTCCCGTTCGAACACGCCCACCGCGAAGTCCGTCTTGAGCAGCCCTCTGTCGATGAGCACCTCGAGCAGGACCAGCGCCTGCATTGTCGACGGGTTGAACATGTTGGTCCACTGGCCGACTACCTTCACCAGGCTGGCCAGCTTGTCCTCCATCGTGTCCTTTGCGCCCTCCAATGCGGCCAGGCGGCGCCCGATCTCGGCCGTCGACGGCAGCAGCATCTCGTTCACCGCGTTGAGCAGCTTTGACGGCTGGCCGATGACCTCCGCCTCGATCCTCCACACGGCTTTGTCCACCTCGTTGCGTATCTGGAGCGGCAGCAGTTCGTGGATCTCCGTCTCCAGCGCGGCCACGCGGCACTCCTCGGTCATCGACTTCTGCGCCAGGGTCTTTATCGCCGCCTCGACGTCGGCCAGGCGCTGCTCGATCGTCGGCGGCGCCGGCGTCATGACGCGCCCTCCTTCCCCAGCCCCTCGAACAGCGGGCGGACCCCGGGGGTCGCCGGCGGATCGGTTGCCGGCCAGCACGCCTTCCCCTTGAGGGCCCCGCTCGCCCCCTCCTCGAGCTCGCTACTCTCTTGCTTGAGGAAGAGGACCAGGGCATCGCGGAAGATGAGGTTGGCCACCTTGTGGTCCGTGAATGCCTCAGCCAGGATCTTCTCCAGGAGCTCGGCGGCCGTCTGGATGCGAGCGGCGGCGTACTGAACGGCAGAAGCGTCGAGGGTGAGTGGCACGGCGGGCGCGCTCATCACGCCACCGCCTTCCGCTTCCCGAACACGGACGGGCCCAGGTACTTCTCGCGGGCGGCCTCCGCCTCTTTGAGCGCCTCCTCGAGGGCATCCATGGCGAAGCCGTTGATCCAGTCGCCGATCTCCTGCTGCTCGTCGACCGTCAGCCCCGGGGGCATGTCCAGGCTGTCCGTTCGGAGAAGTACCGCGGCCGCGCGCGCCTTCGAGAGCGCGGTCTCCAGGTCACTCGAGAACTCGACCTCGGAGTCAGACTCGGAGTCAGATGTTTTGGTCGGACCAGTGGACGGCCGGGGCGCCTTGTCTGGCGTCGGACGCCGGAGCCGTGCTACCTTGGGCTTGCTCATTCGCTCCTCCTTCGTCGGGTGTGGGTGATGGGCCATGGCCCCGGGCGGTTCGCGCCGCCGCGGGGCGTTTCTACGTCTTCCGCTTCTTCTCGCTCCGAATCCGCTGGAGCAGCCGGGCCACCGGCTCCGGGATGCCGCGCTCGCCAGTCTCCCAGCGCGCAACCGTGACGCGATGCACGCCCAGCGCTTCGGCGAGCTCCGTCTGGGTCAGTCCCATCTCCGCACGGATGCGCCGTAGCTCGGGCGGCTTCACCTCGCACCGTGTAACCATCTGTTGCATGGCCTGAGTGTAACCATCTGCACCTCCCCTGTCAAGTGCGCCCTTCAAGCTCCGCCAGCGCCGCCTCGAGCAGGCCCCGCACCCGCTGGTCCCGCCCAGCCAGGGCCGCGGCCTTGCGCCGGCGGCTCCGCTCCATGCGGCACCGCCCGCTACAGACGGTCTGCCGACCCTCAAGTGCTCGTTTGCCACAGACCGGGCACCGCCCGGAGGCTACCACAGGCGTACGTACGTCGGGAGAGCGTGGCGGGGGCGCGGAATGGGGCAATGACATGGCCGGACGGCCTAGTGGGCGCCTGAACGCGCCAGCGAGTGTATGACGAGCGGCGCTGTCCGGAATGGAGTCACGGCGGCCGCGCGCAGGCCCCGTCGGTCCCACAGGCGGGCGAACACGACCGTCTCCCCTGCCTGCGGGATCCACGGATCGTAGTGCCCAAGTGAAAACCGCCGCCGCTCGCCTGTCTCCGCGATGATGAACCCGACTTGACAGGCCGAATCGTAGCGCTCGATCACGCCGACGCCGGGGCGCGGAGAGCACATCTTAGGCGCCCGGCCGGTCAAGCCAGCGCGGGCGACGCGGCGCGGGCGGGCGCGGATCTTCGTCGCGCTCCGCGGCCGTCAACTCGCGGAACAGCGTTGTCGGGGTCGCATTGATCCATCGGGGGGCCGACGTCGGCGGACGCCGATAATTGACGAGGGCGTCCCAGCCGTCGCGAGTGACAGGCGCGGCCTTGCGACGACGCAGCCGCGCGCGCAGGTAGACCAGGAGGCGGGCGATCATGGCCGCGTCGCCATCGCGTAGTCGGCGAAGTTGATCGCGCGCGCCTCGAATTCCCGCGTCGTGTAGCGGCGATCGAGCATCAAGCCGACGTCGCTGGCGTGTTTGCACTCGTGGTACAGGACCTTCTCCCATTGCTCCGGGAGCACATCGACGCGCATATAGATCGTGACGGGCACGCCGCGGCGGGGGTCCGTTTCCCCGGCGGCCCAGCCCGGCTCCCCGTCGGCGGTCACGAAGCGCCACGTGACCCGCGGCAGTCGGAGCCCGAGCCACACCGCGCGGCGCACGGTCGCCTTGGCGAGGGCCAGTTGCGTCGGCGACGGCCACGCGGGCGACAAGTCTGCGAGCGTGCGGCCGGGCGGCAGGCCCCAGACCTCGGTCAGGATCTCGTCGAGCCCGTCGCTCATGGAGCCTTGGCCGCGAGGGCTGCGAGGACTGCCTCCGCTTCCCGATCGCGCGCGGCCTGCTCGGAGCTGTAGTAGCCGGGCGACAGGCCGGGCGATGCGCGCGGTGTATCCTTGAGCGTCTCGGTCACGAGCTCGTCGAGATGATCGTCGAATGCCGACGGCTGGAGACGGTCGGCATCCGCCCTCGCGCGCTCGATGATGCGCGCCGCGTCCTCGTGAAGGTGGGCCTCGAAGTTGTCGAGCTGATGATGCGCACTTTCGATATCCGCCGGCCCGGCGCTACCGATCCACACCCACCAGCCCGACGCGCCCGCGCGCACCAGGCCGTTGACGACGATCGAGGGGAAGCCGGCGTGCCGCCCTCTGACGTATACCGCCTCGGCCGCCGGGTTCACTGTGCGCCCCAGAGCCGGGCGATGAGGCCGTCGAGCTGCTCACGCTGCGCGAGGACCGAGGTGAGGAGATCCCCCTTCTGGCGGATGCGCCAGGCGAGATCCGCGGCCGTGCTCAATTGCTGAGACATGATGACGCGGATCCTGAGCAGCCGCGCGCGCTCGGCTAGCGTCGCGTGCTCGGCGCGGCGCTCGAGCCGATCGAAGATCCGGCCCGCCAGGACGTGGTTGTCCAGGTTGGGCTCGGCCGCGAAGCATTCGAGGGCTGCCGTGCACACGGTCGCCCGGCCGGGCGCGTCGAGAAACGCCCACAGTGCCGGCTGCCGCGACTCGGGCGGCCAGGCCACGCGGTCGGCGGGTGACATGTCCCCCTTGTCGACGGGCGCGTGCAGCCAGAGATCCACATCACCATCGTGCTCACGAATCCCGGTGCCGCCCTCTGCCACGTGCAAAAAGTCGAGTCCCATTTGCGTGTCTCCTGTTTAGTGTGAGGTTCACACTTCTCCGCCCTACCGCCTCCCGTAGACAGCGAGCTGCTCGTCCTGCAACCGCCCGGCGATCGCGTCCATGATCGCTTGGCGGTTCTCCTCGGACATCTGCGGGCCGCCAGGGGGACGACGGATCATGCCGGTCCCAGCGCCCCCGTCACGCGCCGAGGCGCCGGCCAAGCCGAGGAGTGCCCTAGTCGCGAGCGTCGCCGCATCGGCCAGCCCGGTCAAGACCGGCGTGGTGTCGCCGGCGCCGCCCGTCAGGCCTTCGATCGCACGGGCGAGCTGCTTCGAGGGGTCCTCCATCAGGCGCGACAGCGTCTCGCGGGGCGAAAGTCCCTCCTTGTCCATTTGCCGGAACAGATCCACGCGGCCCACTGCGGCGCCGATGTCGCCGATCGGGACCCGATCGCCGCGGAGGGCGCGCTCATCCTGTTCCCGCACCCGCCGCAAGAGGTCCGGGACGTCGTCGATGCTGATCGACGTCAGGCCCTCGCGGGACGCCCTGGATTCGGCGATGCTCGCCTGCTGGGAGAAGATGCCTTTCGCCTGCTCGCGGATGCCCTTGTAAAGATCAGAGATTTTCGAGACGTTGTCGAGCCACACCCTGGACCCGGCGCCGCCGGCCTCGGCGATCTCAGCCAGGAAGCCGCGCTGAACTTCGAGCTGCTCCTTGAACATGCTCTTCCCGCTGATCTGACCCTGGAACGTAAGCAGCGACTCGGCCATCGCCCGTTGCGTCTGGAAGACCCTCGACTCCGCGTCCTGCTGCTCCTGGAGCGAGCGGCGCGGATCGCCCATCGCCGCGCGCGCGGCCTCGAGCTCGCCCGAGATACTGATCCGGCCCATTCGCACCGCGTGCGCCTGCTGCCGATCTTCGAGCGCGATGAGGTCCGCGTTGCCCTTCCGCCTGTCCTCCTCATCGGCGGACCGGGCGGCCGCGCGCAGGTTACTTTGCCGGCGTGTGATGTCGCCGAGGATCTTGTCCTGGACGTCCTGCGCGACGGGTGTGCCGCGTTTCGCGGCGGCGTCGAAGATGTTTTGCGCCTTGACGCGCTCGCCGGCGTCCATTTCCTTGATCGTGGCCTCGACGAGCTCGAGCTTGGCCGCCCGGAGGCGCTGCGTTGAGTCGGCGAGTTGGTCGACCGTCTCCGCGCTCTGACGCTGCAGGCCGATCTGCTGGATCAGGAGTTGGCTTGCTTCAATGCCCGCCTTCGCGTCGATCTTCGGGAACGTCACCGTGCGCGTGAGCTTGTCCGTGTCAGCCTGCGACTCCGCGAGTTCCTTCCGCGACGTCTCGACGTCCTTGCCGAGGACACTGAAGAACGCGATCATCTCCTGGAAACTGCGCTCGCGCGCACCGAAGCCGAACCAGGACCTCGCGCCGGTCCGTTGCGCCGCCTGTTCCTTCTTCGAGACGAGATCGTCGAACTCCGCTGTGCGCTTGGCGACTTCAGCCTGCGCCGCCCCCGGGTCCTTGTTGAACACTGCGGCGTCAAGTCGGGCCTTCGCATCGACTACTCCCTTGACGCGCTCGATATAAAAACCGAGGGCGACAGTCCCGATCGCCAAACCTGTCCCGACACCAGCCCCCGCGACGCCGAGCCCCTTCATGGCGCGGACGGCTTCGCCGCCGACCTGGACCATCGCGCCGAGCTGTGGATTGACCGCGCTGACGATGGTCCCGGCAAAGATCCGAGCGGACTGCGTCCCTTCGCGAACGGAGAGGTTCCAGGCCTCGGCCTTCTCGCCCGACTTAGCGAGGGCTTGCCCGTGCGATTGGACCGCGGTCACGATGCCCTTGTTCAACGCGAGATCGGCGGCCCGGAACTGATCCTGGGGCCGCGCCTCCATCCCGCGGCCGATCAGACTGCCGGTGGCTTCGCTCTGCAGCGGACCGATGAAGTCCTTGGTGAAGGCCGCGTGCGCCTGCGCCGCCGCCTTTGCCATCCCCGCGGCGAAGCGGTCGCCGACCGTGATGCCGGCGAGGTGTGCCGAGGGCGCGAGGGCCTGGAAGCTCGCGCGGAGCGAAGAATCATCCGCAAAAAGCTTGACGAACGCAGATAAAATTTCAGAAGGCATGGGCTATGTCTCCTCGGTTGGCGCGGCGGTGGATCGGTGCGGCCAGTTCGCGGGAAGGGATCGACAGCGAGCCTTGAGCTGCATGTGCGCGGTTTGCAGCCGGGCCGCTTGCGCGCGCGCGTCGGCCAGGCTGTGGGAGCGCGTGACCGCCGCGGGCCGCGGCTCCTCGAGATCCTGATACGCCTCCAGCTCAGCCCATGCAGGGTCGGGCCACTCAGTGAGCACCTCGGCGATGAGATCGCGGAGTACTTCGCGGGCGACCTCCGGGTGCTCGACGGAGGACCGGCGCGCGAGGAACTCGTCGGGCAGTCTGCCGAATCGCTCGCGGGCCTCGCGCCCCATCTTCGCCACGAGGTAATCGGCGCCCACCAGGGAGACGTGGTCCTTGTAGATCTGCTCGATCTTGCCGGCCGTCCGGCGGGCCATTTGGTCCTGCCGCCCGATCAGGGCGTCGATCAGCGCCGTGCTCTCGGGCTTGACCGGCCGACCGCGAGGCTTCTTTTCCGTGTGATTTTTCATGCCATGCCTACCCGAATTACGCGCCCGCGCTGACCCGCTCCCACGGGGCTGTCGAAGAACCTTCGAGGGGTGGGCGTGGGCGGCCCCCTCCCCCCGCGTCATGTGGCCCCCCTGGGGTCGTCTGCAGGCGTCTGCACAGGCTCGCGCTCGCCCCACGCGTCCACATGTCGGCTTGGCGTCGCCTTGTCCGAGCCGTTGGTCGCCGCCTGGAGGTATCCGTCGAACTTGACTCCGAAGAGCGTTGACGGGCGTAGATACTTGGCCATGTCGGTACGGGACCACTCCGAGACCTTGGCCTTGACGACGTGGCGGGCCTGCTCGAGCGTGAAGCCTTCCGCGATCCGCGCCTGGATAGGCCGGAGCTGATTTGCCGTCGCCTTGAAGTGCAGACCTCCGATCTCGTTCAAGGCTTCCAACCAGACAACAACCTGAGCGTGAGCCCCATCCCCATTCCCCCCTTGGGGGGTTAGGGGGATAGGTTCCTGCTCCTGCTTTTCTCCTGCTCCTGCTCCTGCTCCTGATAAGCCTAAGGCTTCGGGGAAGGCTATCGGGAAGGCTTCGCCAAAGGCTTCCAGCCAGGCTTTCCCCTTGGCTTCTAGCCAGCCCTTAAGCATGGCTTCGGCCTTTGCCTTGAGGGAGCACTCGGCGACCTCGGCCATGTACGTGCGCCACGAGCGGACGACGTTCGGGCTCTCGGGCGGGTTGTGCTTGATCGCTTTGGGCAGGAACAGCACGCGCGCTGGCCAGTCGGCTTCGGCCATTCCTTGAGCGGCGATCTCCGCGAAGGCCTGGCGGAACTTCGGGAGCGGCCAGCCGAGGGCCTCGGCCAGCGCCGCCTCGCCAGCGACCGACAGCCCCGGGATCGGTCCGGTGTGCGGACCCGTGAGGAGGTAGATCCACAGGTACCGCGCGTTGTGCTGGGGCGCGGAGAGCGCGCGGAACCGGGCGTCGCCCCACATGGCGACGGTGATCTTGCGGTACCGGCTCACGGCCGCTCTCTCCGCAGACTCTTGCCGGGCAGCTCGTGAATCGAGCCCCAGGGCCCGGCCAAGCGATCGGCGACACGCAGGCCCACGGCGTCGTCAAGCTGCCTTCTCGTGAGATTGGACGTGAACACGGTCACGCCATCCCGCGCCTCGCGGTGGACGAAGATCTCCTCGAGCATGCCCTCAAGAAAACTGTCGGCCCGGACGTAGGCGGCGCCGATGTCGTCGAGGACAATCGCGAACGTCGAGAGGGCTTGCTCGAGGGCCTCCTCGCGCTGCAGGGGATTCATGAGGCGGCGGCTGAGGTCGCGCACGTCGAAGAACCGGATGTCTTCACCGGACACGCGGAGGACGCCCGCGGCCGCGACGGTCTTTCCGACGCCGACAGGGCCGAGCAAGCCGAGGCAGGAGGCCGCTTCGCCGGCCGATTCCTCCTCGTCGGCGCCCTCGCAAAATTGCCGCGCCGCCCTGACGGCGGGCGTCTGCAGGCCCTGGTAGAGATTGCTCGACCAGTAGCGGCGCGGCATCTCGGCGCCCTTCGCCTTCGAGTACCACTCGTAGTCGCGCGTCTCCCACAGCTCGATCGCCTTCAGCTCCGTCGCGCTGAGGACCGGCTCGGGCAGATAGTCGGAGGGATTGAGCGTGGCGTCGGCGAGGCGCCGCTTGGCGCTGCGGACGTACCGGGCCACCTCGTCGAGATGCTGATCCGAGGGGGCGGCCCACGGCGAGACGCGCTTCGCCGCTGGCGGGGTCTCGACGGCCGTGCTCACGCGCGCGCGGCCGTCGGCCATCACGCCGACCACCGGAGCGCCCCAGGACCGCGCTTGCCAAAACGCTCGGGCTTCAACTCACCGGCCTTGACTTTCCTCAAGACCGTTCTGGTTGAGAGCTGGAGCCGCTTCGCCATCTCCGCCGTCGTCAGCATTTCCCCATTCGCGCCCGGCGCGGTCGACGGCATCACAGCGGCGAGCGCGGCGGCGAGTTGACCGTACTCGAGCCACGCGCGCTCATCGCCGGCGTTAACCTTGGCCTCGAGCTGTCCGAGCCGCTCGATCAGGTGCTGCTCGGCGCGGGCCAGGGCGAGCTGGGCGGGCCTCATGACGACGGGATTTCCTCGCGCCCTACGAAGACCACCTTGTTGGCGGCGCGGCGGACTGATTCGAAATCGAAGAGGGGGTAGCCGCGCGCGCTCAGGGCGGCAACAGTGAGTACCTTCGCGTCGATCAAGCGATCAACCGCCGCCGTGTTCTTCAGGGCGAGGAGGTCGCGAACATCGGCGGCGGTGAAGAGCATCTTCCCCATGGCCGCCAGCCTAGCAGCCCCGACGGGACACACCCGGCGGGTCTGTGCCTCTACTTCAGAAAGCGGCGGAGTGTCTTGGCGCCCGGTGGTCGCTCGCTCCTGTATCTATAGCGGAGCCTGCGAATCCGGATCGTGAGGTCTGAGGACTCCATGCGTTTCTGTCGATAATCCTCCTGGAGGTCTTTGTCCCGCCGCCGCCACTTCCGGGCCCTCTTCTGGGCCGCGAGATGCACCTTCTTTCCTCCTTCGATCGCGGCAGCCTTGCGCTGCGCGAGAACCCGGGCCCGGGCTTGCTCTTCGCGGAACGCCGGCCGATTCTGCTCCACGAGCTGCTCGGCATCGTGAAACACCGTCACCGCGTCCAGGTAGTCATCTTTGCCGGCAAGACTGCGGGCTGCAGCCAGACGCCGCCGAGCCCGGGTCGACAGCTCGAGCGACTGGCCGGGCTTGACCCACGTCATCTGGTCGAGCTGGGCCACGCGGCGCTCAAGCGCGCCGCTGAGCACCTGAGCGCGCGCCTTGCGCGTCGCCTCGGTGGTGTCACGGGAGCGCATTGCCCCTCCTCATGGAGCGCCTCGAGAGAAATCGCGGGCGGGCCGGCGAGGTCCGGCTGTTCGGCGCCGTTCATGAGGCGGCGCCTAGCCCGCGGGGCCGAGTCTACGTCATGGGCGAGAGATTAGTCTCGCCTCACTTCTGCTGCCATTCCGCTGCCATTGCCCTGTCCAAAAGTGTCCTTTTCTGTCCTTTTGCCATCACCCGACCGACGCGCCGAAGTGGGCGATAAGTCGTGGAAAGTACTGGAAAATAGATGGTGGGCGGAGCAGGGCTCGAACCTGCGACCCCGGCCTTGTAAGGGCCGTGCTCTTCCAGCTGAGCTATCCGCCCGGATGCGTCGTTACCCGGCTGGGCCGATCGCGGCCCAGATGCGCTCGAAGCGTGCCGGCACCTCGGGATCGTCGCTGACGCGACCCAGCTCAGTCAGCCATCGCCGGACATACGCGACGTCGAGCGCCTTTCCTTGACGCGCCACGATGCCCTCGATGTCGAGCACATCCTGCACACGCCCTGCCAGCGCCTTGTGTATGACCAAGTCCTCGGCGGAGCAGACCCGCACGGCTCGATCGCCGCCCAGATCATACGCCACGCTGCGGGCGATGACCTCCTCTTCGTAGCCCGGCAGCCCAAGGCTGACGTCAGCCTCGCTGCCGCCCGGCACGGTGAGGGGCAGCACACGGTGCTCCAGAGCAAAAGCGACAGGGTCCTCGACCCGTGCCGGAAAGGCGGCCACGATCTCCCGCAGTGTCGCGGTCTCGCTCCCGGGGGGCAGCAGGATGGTGACATCCACGTCCCGGGTGAAGCGCGGCTGACCCCAGCGCTGGACCGCGAAACCGCCGATGATCGCGTAGGGGATGGCGCGGCTGGTGAAGAAGCGATCGAGCCGCCAGGCGGTTTCGAACTGCTGGTTCACCGCGGGCCGCTGAGGCGACGTCGGAGGGCGACGCGCTCCTCGATCGCCCGCCGGTCGAGCCCGGCAGGATCCGCAAGGGCGCGCGACGCCTGCCATACGCGGCACAGGGAGTCGTACTCGTCGCGCGCTCCCTCCACGCTGAGCGACGCGAGACGACGCAGGGTCTCGGCGCGGAGTACGCGCTCTGCCGCTCGGTGCCCATCGAGGTACCGCTTCAGGTCGGCGCGGGAGAGGCCCATGGCAACCCTATTCTAACCCACCACCCCCTCACCGGCTCAGCCCCGCCTCGCGGGAGATCAAGGGCGCCTCACGCGCGGCACGGCGGCGTCGAGGTCGAGGACCAGAGCGGCGTGGTCGCTGAGTACGTCACGGCGCGCGCGCCGCCGACGGCGGCCGGGGATCGCGCCCCACTCGTGGCGGGCTTCGCTGAGCCGCGGCCGGAGCGCGCGGTTCACGAAGGCCTGGTCGATCCTGAAGCCGTTGCCGCCGTTCGGTGAGTACCACGTGTAGGCGCGCTCGCCGCCCCGGAGAAGGCGAAACGCGTCGGCCCAGCCTGCGGCCTCAAGGCCGCGGACCCAGCCGTCCTCCTCGACGATGAAGGCCGGCACCTCTTCGTCGAGGTCGATCAGCCCCGAGTTCGTGTCACCGACGAGGAGCGCCGGCCCCCGGCGCCAGGTGTGGGCCACGCCGAGCACCGCGTCGAGGAAGGGGAACTTGCGGCCCGTCACGCGGTTGGGCACGTGCATCACGCCCAGCGTGAGGGCGCAGGGCCCGGCGATGCGTGCGAGGAGCCAGCGGCCCGACTCGGCGGCGGGCGCGGTGGCGAGGCTTACCCGCGCGAGCGGCCAGCGTGAGGCGATGAGCAAGCTGTTGGCCCGAGGGAGCGCGGCGGACGCGGTGCTCAGCTGGTGCAGGAGCCCGTGTCCGGCCAGAGCGCCGGCCAGCTCCACGCTGGGCGGCGTGGCGCGGAACTCGGAAAGCGCCACGACATCCGGCGCCCAGCGCGCGATTTGGCCGGCGATGCCTGCGACGCGCCGGCCGCCACCGGCGCGGATGTTCCAGGAGACGATACGCATTCCGCTCACGCGGCGTCCATCCCCCTCGCCTCCACCCCCCTCGCCTCCACCCCCCTCGCCCTACCCTCTCCCCCAGTGGGGGAGAGGGAGGTGGAAACCCGCTACCCTCTCCCCCGGTGGGGGAGAGGGAGATGAAGGCCGGCTCCGCATTGGGGAGAGAAAATCATGCGAGGCCGAGAGAGGCCAGGCGCTCGTTCGTGGGCACGCCGTCTGTGTCCCAGCCGCGGAGCGCGTAGTAGCGGTCGAGCATGGCCGACAGCTCCTCGGGCGGGCAGTACATGCCGGCCGAGGGCCCAGCGGGGATGGGCTCGTGCATCACGCGCCAGGGCAGCACGTCGTCCTTGCGCCGAACGCCCTCGCGCACGTTGAAGAGACGCTCCAGGTTGATCACGCGCTCGCCCACGCGCTCCAGCTCTTCCACGCTCATGTCCCAGCCGGTGACGGCGCGGACCATGCGCGCGTAGGGCTCTTCCACGAAGAGGCCGAAGCCGCGCTCGGACGTGAACCGGCAGAGCACGAGCGAGTCGTCCACGGCGGTGAAGTGCTGGCTGCGCACGGCGAACTCGGGCTTGCCGTCCGTGCCGCGCCGGTCGTAGCCCTGCGCGTACTGCGGCGTCGGCCGCGTGTCGTGGTGGCTGCCGCCGCGCGTTGCCGTCGCGTAGCCGATGGACATGCCCTTGAGCGCGCGCGCCGAGTGCGCGGGCAGCTCGAGGCGCTTGACGGCGTAGACGGCCTTGGTCGCCTCGGGGTGGACGGACTCGGCCAGGCGCCAGCCGCCCTCGGCCAGGCGGTCGCCGAAGCCCTCGCGCGCGGCCGTCATCTCGATGAGGCGCAGCATGCCGCGCCAGTCGCCCCAGCCGAACGGCACGCCGATCTCGTCCGGCATGAGCCAGCCGCGCTCGAGCGCCTCGGCCACGAAGGACAGCGTCACGCCCATGGTGATGGTGTCCATGCCCAGGAGATCGCAGAGGTCGTTCGCCTTGGCGAGCGAGCCCGCGTGCGCGTTGCCCAACATGGACCCGAAGGCAAAGATCGTCTCGTACTCCGGCATCTTGGCCTTGATGCCGCTGAGCTCGCCGTCGCGGATCTCGTATTGCTTGCCGCAGGCGACGGGGCACTTGAGGCACGTGGTGTCGCGGTCGTGGTAGCGGGCGTGCATCTCCTCGCCCGAGATCGCCAGGGCCCCGGCGAAGGTCTCCTGGCGCAGATTGTAGGATCCCAGCGCCCCCAGCGTGTTGATCGGCTTGACGAGGAAGGACGTGCCGTAGGTCGAGAGCGCCTTGGTGCCCGTCGTGAGCGGCTCCCGCTTTTCGTCGAGCAATGCCTTGAGGGCCACCGGATCGGCGATCCCGGTCTTGAGCCCGCCCGTGACGACCACCGCCTTGACGCGCTTGGCGCCGAGCACGGCGCCGATGCCGCCGCGACCCGCCACGCCCTCGCGGTTCTTCCAGTAGGTCGCGAGACACGCGAAGCGCACCAGGCGCTCCCCCGCGGGGCCGATCGCCATCACGTCTGTCTCGGCGCCTTCGACGGCCTGGATGGCGTGCACGGTGTCGCGGGTCGTCTGCCCCCAGAGGCCGGCCGCCGGCTTCACCTCGACCCCCGCTTCCCCCACCTTTAAATAGACGGGCGCGGCCGCCTGTCCCGTGATGACGATGGCGTCGAAGCCCGTGCGCTTCATGGTGGCGGGCCAGCGTCCGCCGAAGGTCGAGTCGAAGAAGAGACCGGTCAGCGGCGACTTGGAGGCGACGCAGGCGCGGCTGTTCCCCGGCACCGTGGTGTCGGTGACGGGCCCGACGGCGAAGACGACCGCGTTGGCCGCGTCGTAGGGGTCCGTCCCAGCGGGCACGTGATCGAGCAGGAGCCGCGCGGCCAACCCGTTGCCGCCAAGGAGCGTCCGCGCGGTCTCCTCGCCCAGCGCCTCGACGCGGCTCGCGCCGCGCGTGACGTCGACGAACAGGATGCGTCCCCCATACCCCTTCATAAAGTGGCGCCCATTGTACTCGTCGGGCAGGCCCCTCTGGAAGCGGGTAGTGGGTCAGTTGGGCGCTGGGTACTGGGCCAAGTTGCGAGCCAGACGAGGCCCGAGGGAGCCAGCTTTGCCTAGCGTACGTGGGTGTACGTTGAGCGTCGCTGGCAACCGAGAACGTGGAAGTTCGAGCTGAGCGGCCCCGCCGCGAGGCGAGGGCTGAGTAGATCTGACGAAGCAAATTGGCCCAGGGTGCGGGGCTAGCGCCGGCGGAGCGAGGCGAGCGCGGCGTCCAGCGCCGCCGCCTCGGCGGGTGACAGCGCGCTCTCGCCAAACCGGCAGCGCTCGTAGGCGCCCGTGAGCCGCGCGACGGCCGACGCGAACGCGGGCGCCGCGCCCTCGACGCGCTGCGAGAACTCGCGCGCCGTCTCCGTTGAGCCGCGGCGGAAGCCGCGCCGCCCGAGCGCCCGCAGGGCCTGGAGGTAGAAGCGCGGCACGGCGGCCGCGGCCGCGCGGCGCGCGGCGCCCGGCGCATGGCGCCGGAGGAACCAGGCCGCGACGAGCACCGACACCACGATCGCGGCCACCCACCCGCGCGGCACGGCGCGCAGTGAGTCGCGCCACCCGAGCAAGGAGCCGCGCCACTCCGAAGCCCCGCGGTGCACGGAGGCCGCCACGCTCACCTGGTCGCGCAGGCTCCAGTTGACCACGTAGCGATACCAGCGCATGCGGAGTGCGTCGAGATAGAGCGCCGCCGCGCTCCGCGCGCCGAACGCCTCCTCGGCCGCGGCGCGCGGCGAGGGATCGAAGGTGACCCAGCCCGGGCCGTCGAGGAACGCCTCGACCCAGGAGTGCGCGTCCTTCATGCGAACCATGAAGTAGGCGCCGTACGGATTCCAGTCTCCACGTTGGAAGCCGCCGATGACTCTCGCCGGGATGCCGACGCTGCGCAGCATGACGGCCATCGCGGCGGCGAAGTACTCGCAGTTGCCCGAGCGCCGCACGAAGAGGAACTCCTCGAGCGGGCCGAGCGTCGTCTGCTGCTTGAGGACGAGCGTGTACGTGAACTGGGTGCTCAGGTAGTGGTTCAGCTTGAGGGCGGCCTCGTAGGGACTCCGGCTGCCCGCCGTCACCTCTCGCGCCAGGGCCGGGATGCGGTCCGGCAGGGGCGGCAGCTGGAGATAGCGCGCGGCGCCCGGCGGCTGCGTGACAAGCGGCCACGCAGCGTCGCGCAGGCCCCGGGGTGGAGTCACCTCGAGCTCCGAGTCCACCGAGTACTGGAGCCGAGCGGACGACGCGGGCGTGGTGATGCTGCCCATATCGTCGAGCCCGACGGCGCCCAGCCGCATCTCGATGCGGAGCGCCTGCGGGGCGGCGAAGACGGCGTCGGCGCCGATCGGTTCGAGGAAGATCTCCTGGCGCACGAGCGGCCCGGTGCCTCGGGGCTCGGTGACGCGAAACACGCCCGACGGGTCGCGCCGGAGGAGACCGCGCCGGCGCGAGGCCGCCTCCCAGATGCGCCCGTCGAAGCGGTCGAAGGCGAGCCCGCGCCAGCGAAGGTTGGGCAGCCGCTCGGGGTCTTTCACGCTCTCCGGGAAGCTCACGCGCATCACCACCGTCTGGTCGGTCTCGATCTCGCCGTAGGCGCCCAGCTCCACGCGGTCGGTGAAACCGGAAATGCGCTTGCCGAGCTCGGCCCGGAAGGGCAGCGTCGCCTGGCCCACGCGCGGGATGATGAAGAACATCAGGCCCGCGAGCGCGAACGTGCCCGCCGCCGCCGCGAGCGAGATCCTGAAGAGGGGGTTCCGCGGCCCGATCCCGCCCGCCGTGAGATCCGTGACGCCGATCTTCGCCCGCTCCGACTCGGAGACGACGTGGTGCAGGATCAGCATCCAGGTGCCCAGCAAAAGGAAGGCAATGAAGACGAAGAGGAAGCTCACGTTGAACGTGACGGCCGAGGCCGCCACCAGCATGAAAAAGGCGAGGAAGCCCGCGTCCCGCAGGTCCTTCAGCGAGCGGCGGCGGAAGAGGCGCATCAGGATCAGGAAGAGCAGGAGATGGACCATGCCGTCGAGGAGGCTCTGGGCGAGGTAGAGCAGGTCGAGCGCGATCGCGGCGGCCGCGGCCACGACGAGCGCCCAGGCGAAGATCGGGCGCACCGGCATGCGGTCGCGCACCTGGTCGATGACCCAGCTGCCGGTGAGGGCCAGCGCCAGGATGGCCCCGCCGACCGGGCCCAGCAGCCCCGCCAGGGCGAGCGCGGCGACGCCGGCGCAGACGAGCAGGTAGGTGACGAGGCGGAGTGCTAAGAGCGCGGGCATTCAGTCGAGCTCCACGCGCACTTCGCGCAGCGAGCGCCAGCCTCCGGCGTCGGGCCCCGGTTCTGCCGCGCTCGCCCCGGGCGCGCGCGGATCGTAGAGGGCCAGCTCCGTCAGGATGCGCCGCGCCTGGCCGAGCCCGCGCCCGAGCGGCACGAAGAGCCCCGCGCCCGTGAGCTCAACCCCGGCGCCGGCGCGCGCCAGGTGCGCCGCGATGGAGGCCGCCTCGGAGAGGGCCGTTTCGAGCCTCGCCGCGTCCCGCTCGCCCCTGCCCGAAAGGACGACGCGCGTGTCCTCGGTCGTCTCGGCCTCCATCTCGCGCACCAGCAGCGACTCGACCTTGGCGCTCGACCGCCAGTGGATGAGGCGCGGATCGTCCCCTGCCCGGTAGGCGCGCAGGTTGTACAGGTCGTGGCCGCGCCCGCGCCGGCGCACCGCCGAGGTGCCGTCGCCAACGAGGCGGAGAAGCGACTCGGGCGAGATGGACCGCACCGCCGGAAAGACGAGCACCTCGCGGTCGAGCATCACGCGACCCGCCTTGAGGAAGAGCCCGAAGGGGAAGCGCGTGGTCAGCCGCACGCCGGCCAGGCGCTGGCGACCGCGGGCCGGCAAGATCTCTTCCCATGTCAGCAGCCGGTCGCGGCCGGCCTCGAGCCGCGGCAGGTAGATGAAGCGCGTCGGTCCGCCGCGCGTGAGCAGCTCGAGCGTGACCGAGTACGAGGTCAGCCAGCGCTTGCTGTTGGCGAGCACGGCGCCGAAGAGCGCCGGCGCGCCGGCGTAGATCTCCTCGGGCGCGTCGGCATCGAGGCGCAGGCCGCGCATCGACTGCTCCGACAGCACGCCGGAGACCACGATGAGGCTCAGCAGGAGCGAGACGAGCAGGTAGAGGAGGTTGTTACCGGTGTTGATCGCCGCGACGCCGAGACCGATGACGACGAACAGGCACCACCAGCCGTCGCGCGTCGGCCAGATGGTGCGGCGCGGCCTGAACGGCCGCCACCACCATTCGCTGTCCATTAGGCGCCTCGCGGGGGCG
Source organism: Candidatus Rokuibacteriota bacterium (assembly GCA_030647435.1). Classification (NCBI taxonomy): domain Bacteria; phylum Candidatus Rokuibacteriota; species Candidatus Rokuibacteriota bacterium. Next base: position 3,004 of record JAUSJX010000001.1, on the reverse strand, counting down.
GGCAATCTCTTCGGGAGGACGGGCCACTTCATGACAGCGGTGCGGCGCTCAGCGCGGGACGGGAACGTCCTGGACGATCGAGCGCAGCACGGCTTCGGCGTCCATGCCGCCGCCCTGCGCGCCGCGGCCCTTGACCATGACGCGGTGGGCGAGCGCCGGAACCGCGAGGCTCTTGACGTCGTCGGGCACGAGATAGTCCCGGCCGTCGGCGAGCGCCTGCGCCCGCGCCGCGCGCAGGAGCGCGAGCGACCCGCGCGGGCTCACGCCCAGCGAGAGCAGCGGGGAGGTTCGCGTAGCGGCGACCAGCGCCATGATGTAGTCGAGCACCGACTCGTCGGCCCGCACGCGGTCGGCCTCCTCCTGGAGCGCCATCACGTCCTCCGCCTGGAGGACCGGCACCAGGGTCTCGAGCACGGGCGAGCCCGCGCCGCGCAGCACGGATTTCTCGTCCGGCGCGCCGGGATAGCCGATGCGGATGCGCAGGAGGAAGCGGTCCAGCTGGGACTCGGGCAAGGGGTACGTGCCCTCGTGCTCGCGCGGGTTCTGGGTCGCGAGCACCATGAAGGGCCGCGGCAGCGGGTACGTCGTGTGGTCGAGCGAGACCTGCGCCTCGTTCATGGCCTCGAGCAGGCTCGACTGCGTCTTGGGCGTGGTGCGGTTGATCTCGTCGGCCAGCACGATGTTGGTGAAGAGCGGGCCCGGCTTGAAGACGAACTCGCTCTTGCCCGGCTCCCAGATGCTGACGCCGATGACGTCGGACGGCAGCATATCGGAGGTGAACTGGATTCGCTGGAACCCGGCGCCGATGGAGCGGGCGAGCGCCGCGGCCAGCGTGGTCTTGCCGACGCCGGGGACGTCCTCGATCAGGAGGTGCCCGCGCGCGAGGAGGCCCACCACGGCCAGCCGGACGACCTCGGGCTTGCCCACGAGGGCGCGGCCGACGCTGGCCTCGAGACGGTGGATCAGATCAAGCGCGTGGGACATGGACTTCCAATATACACCGGCGCCCCGGCCGGCCACGACTGTCAGCCGGGGCGCGCTTCCGCTCACGAGGTGAAGACCGCCCGGGTCAGGTCGCGCCGGGCCTCGTCGTCCGCGGGCTACTTCCCCTTCAGCGTGACGTCCTCGTAGGGCGCCGAGTAGGCGTGGCCGGAGATGAGGCCGAGGCCCGACTCCTGGACGCGCGGCCCCACGCCGTTCAGGAAGGCCAGCTCCCAGATGGGCGCGTACATGACCTTGTCGTACACGAGCTGCTGGATCCTGTGCAGGGTCGCCTCGCGGCGCTTGCGGTCCAGCTCGGCCGCCTGCTCCTGGAAGAGTCCGTCGATGTCCGGGTACCCGCCGTAGGCGTAGGTCCCGCCGGTGAGAGCGTAGATAACATAAAATCCGTTTCAGTCATGGCCCGCCTCGTCCGAGGAGCGGGTAGGCGACATAAAGGCCCGGCTGCGGGATCACCGATGCGCTACGCGCGGTTCTCTCGGCGCCAGCCACCCCGCCGTCGGCGCCCGCCGGCCCCGGCCCGGTCTGACAATGGCCTTTTTGTCGCCTTCGCGCTCGCAGTGTCGGAATCTCAGAGGGTTAGTTCGGTCACCAAGTTGCGTGAAACTCATGACTTATGCCACGCGGATGGACCGATGTTCGATGGGACGGGTGAACAGAAACGCCAGTCCATCGGCATCCACTCGCCATACGAGGGCCCCGACCCTTAGCCGAGGTCCCGCGGGAGGAACAAGTTCCAGGCGCACCATGGTCCCGGTCTTCAGCCGTGCCTTAGTCCTGACTCTCGCTCCGTGTGTGCTGATGTCCACGGCGTGCGATAGATATCGACTGGTCCCTGCTTCCAGGACGACAGGCCACAAGACCCTGGTCCGAACGTGGTGCCGCCGGTCCTGCTGCGGCTGGGGGATAGTCACGGAGTGTACAGCCCGCAAGCCACGTGCCAATCCGACAGGACTATGGAGACTGCTGGGTTGCTAGACAATGGCAGGGAAACTGTTCGCGCTTGTCGTGTCATGGGGGTGTCCAATTCCTGACACTTCCGGAAACTATGGACCCTAGTGACAGGGGCATCCGACCGCATCCAACCTCGCGGGTAGGGGCATACGGTGAGCGCGCCGGTCGACCGAGGCCCGCAATCCTCTCTTCGCGGGGCCCATAGGCAACATTAACGCCAGTTCGCATCAGAGAGCTTCTGCTCGGGCTGGTGGCAGTCGGTGGTATTGAAGACAAGCAGGGTCAACACGGCAGCCAGGCAGAGATGTTTCATGCCCAACCTCTGAGCACGAAGAGGAAGGAGTCGCCAGCCCTCAAGCACGAAGGCCGCGTGGATCTCGTCGGCATCCACGCGCACCCCGAACAAGCACCGCGCGCAGAGCACCTCGCCCAGGCAGACCGCGCAATCATTGAGGAATCCGCATGTCGAGCCGCAGCGCGGGCAGCCGGTCGCGCGCAACCCGAACTCACGTTCGTAGGACAAGGCTGAGGATCGTATCGCTGCGCCGCGGTCCCTGATCGCCATGATGATCGGCTCTCTCCGCACGTCGGGCAGAGCTAGGGCAGCAACATCTTGGTGAGCAAGGCCAGCACGATCGCTGTCGCGAACGCCATCCAGTCCCGCATCTCGGGCCTCCCCGATCACTGCCTCTGGCCGAGCGAGCTTACTCGACCTGATTGCACAGGCAGCATGGGTCGAGCCAAGAACTGCAATGCTTGTAGAACGGGGTGTTACGGAGAATCCGGCGAGTCTGCGCTTCGAAACGTAAGGTTTCTCGACTCGATACGAAAATTCGTGAATATCGTCTGAGGCCGGCCGCGACGCCGCGCCGATGGGCGCGTGCTGGTCGAGTTGAGGAAGGCGTGGCGCGATGGCACGACGCATCTGCTGTTCGAGCCCGCCGAGTTCCTGGAGAAGTTGGCCGCGCTGACGCCGCGACCCGAGGTGCACTTGCTCCTCTACCACGGGGCCCGGGCGCCGCATGCTCGCTGGCGCCGGCAGATCGTAGGC